>CAJFNH010000099.1 GCA_904394195.1 Candidatus Gallimonas caecicola | reverse complement strand
CCCGTTTGAGAATGTCCAGCACGCGGCCCGTGACCACGGTGCTCGGTCCGTCGTCAAAGGTGAGATAGATGCGCTTTTCCTGCGCATAGGTGAATGCGGGCTCCGCAAGAACGGCGCGCGCGCCCATATGTGCTGCGAACACCAACAGGGCAACAAGGAATACCACGAGCGGAACGTATTTTTTCTGCATGCCTGAAGTTTGGGTAATTTTTACAAAAATATTTACATTTGCCCGCACGCGTGATATAATAGGGGAGATCAAGGGGCGCATGCGCCGCAGGAGGAAAGAGTATGATCACAACAAGGGTATTCGGCAAAACCAAAGACGGACAGGAAGTGCTCGCGTTCGATTTTACGGACAAGGCGTACCGGGCGACTGTTCTCAATTACGGCGGCATCGTGCAAAGCCTTGTAGTGCCCGATAAAAACGGCACGCCCACCGACGTCATCCTCGGCTACAACGACGTGGCGGGATATGAGAACAACGGCGGCTACCTGGGCGCGCTCATCGGCAGATTCGGCAACCGCATCGGCAAGGGGCTGCTCACCATCGACGGAGTGACCTATCAGCTCTACTGCAACGACCGCGGCAATCACCTGCACGGCGGAAAGAACGGCTTCAACAAAAAGATCTGGAAGCATGAAGTGGTGGGGGACGAGCTGCGCCTCTCCATCCTCTCGCCTGACGGCGAGGAGAACTATCCCGGCACGCTTGCGGTGCGCGTGACGTATATCTTTGAAAACGGCGAGCTGCGCATCCACTATTCGGCGACCACGGACAAGAAGACGGCGGTCAATCTGACCAACCACGCCTATTTCAATCTGAACGGAGAGGGGGACGGCTCCGCGCTCGACAATATCCTTTGGATCGACTGTGACGAGATCACGCCTACCGATCCTACAATGATCCCCGTGGGCGGCTTTAAAAAGGTGGCGGGCACGCCCTTCGATTTCAACACGCCCAAGCCCATCGGGCGGGACATCGATGCGGACGACGTCGACCTGAAGCAGGGCGGCGGATACGACCACTGCCATATCCTGAAGAACAAATGCGGCGTCTATACGAAGTACGCCGTGGTCCGGAGCCCCAAGACGGGCATCCGCATGACCTGCCGCACCGATATGCCCGCCGTGCAGTTCTACGCGGGCAACGGGCTGAAGCAACAGGGCAAGAGCGCCTATTACGGCGCGCGCGCAGGCTTCTGCCTGGAGACGCAGGCGATCCCCAACAACGTCAATGTACCCGAATATGCCGCGCTGGGCAGTTCCATCCTTTCCCCCGGCGAGAACTACGAGTTCACCGCTTCCTATCAGTTCGATATCGTGCAGTAAAGATTGCATACGGACCCCCGCTCCCGCCGAGCGGGGGTTTTTCTGTTCTGCCAACAAAAGAATTTCGGGAAAAAATTTGTAAATGATGTTTAATTTCCGCCGAATTGTTTTATATGAATGGTGACGAAAAAAACGAAGGTAGCGACGTGAACGAGAAGAAAACAAAAAGGAACGAGGGCGCCGGGGAGGCGCCCGCCGAAGAGTCCGTCAGTCAGACGGCGCCCGGGCAGGAGCAGCCCGCTCCCGAGGAGAACGTGCCCGCACAGTCCACCTGCGAACAGCTGCAGGCAGACCTTGCGAAGGCGCTCGCCGATGCGGAGGACTACAAGCGCAAGTGGTATTCCGTCAGCGCGGAATATGAAAACTACCGCAAGCGCACGGCGTCCACCCGCTCCCAGGCATATACCGAAGGGCGCAGCGACGTCGTCGTCAAGCTCTTTCCCATTGCGGACAGCCTGGAGCGTGCGCTCGCCGCGTGCTCGGACGAGGGGACCAGAAAGGGGATCGACATGGTGCTCAAGAACTTTGAAAAGCTGCTTGAGGGCGAACATGTCACGCCCATCGCTCCCGTCGGCGAGCCCTTTGACGCCGCCCGCTGCGAGGCGATCCTGGCGGTGGATCCCGCCGAGGGCGAGGAGAGCGGCATCGTCAAAGAGGTGTACGCCAAGGGCTATGAGCAGAACGGCAAAGTTCTGCGCTTCGCACAGGTGCTTGTTACCAGATAAAGGACATACGTCCTGAAAAAAAGAGAACAAATTCAGAGATCATCAGAGAAGAATAAGGAGAAAAATATTATGGCAAAGGTTATCGGTATCGATCTTGGTACAACAAATTCCTGCATGGCGGTGATGGAGGGCGGCGAGCCCGTGGTCATCCCCAACGCGGAGGGCTCGCGCACGACGCCTTCCGTCGTCGCGTTCCAGAAGGACGGCACGCGTGTGGTGGGACAGGTCGCCAAAAACCAGGCGGTCGCCAACCCCGATAAGACGGTCATTTCCATCAAGCGGAAGATGGGGTCCGACTATAAGGTGAAGATCGACGACAAGGCGTATTCGCCGCAGGAAATTTCCGCAATGATCCTCTCCAAACTCAAGGCGGACGCAGAGGCATATTTGGGCACCAAGGTGACGGACGCCGTCATCACCTGCCCCGCATACTTCACCGACGCACAGCGCCAGGCGACCAAGGACGCGGGCAAGATCGCGGGACTCAACGTGCTGCGTATCATCAACGAGCCCACGGCGGCGGCGCTCTCCTACGGGCTGGATAAGGAGAAGGAAAACAGCAAGGTCATGATCTACGACCTGGGCGGCGGCACGTTCGATGTCTCCATCCTGGAGATCTCGGACGGCGTGTTCGAAGTTCTCGCCACCAACGGCAACAACATGCTGGGCGGCGACGACTTTGATAAGAAGCTCATGGACTACATGGCGGAAGAATTCAAAAAGGAGCACGGCGTCGACCTGACCAAGGACAAGATGGCGATGCAGCGTCTGAAGGAGGCCGCCGAAAAGGCGAAGATCGAGCTCTCGGGCACCATGTCCACCACCGTCTCGCTGCCCTTCATCTCCATGACGTCGGCGGGTCCCGTGCACCTCAATATGGAGATCACCCGTCAGAAGTTCGAGGCGCTCATTGCCGACCTCGTCGACAAGACGGCGGAGCCCATGCGCCTTGCCATGAAGGACGCAGGCCTTTCCTATAACGATATCGACAAGGTCATCCTGGTCGGTGGCTCGACGCGTGTTCCCTGCGTCGTTGCAAAGGTCAAACAGCTCACGGGCAAGGAGCCCTTCAAGGGCATCAACCCCGACGAGTGCGTCGCCATCGGCGCAGCCATTCAGGGCGGCGTTCTGACGGGCGAGGTCAAGGACGTGCTGCTTCTGGACGTCATGCCTCTTTCGCTGGGCATCGAGACGCTGGGCGGCGTGTTCACCCGCCTGATCGACAGGAACACGACCATCCCCGTCAAGAAGAGCCAGGTGTTCTCCACGGCGGCCGACAATCAGACGAGCGTGGAGATCCATATCCTGCAGGGCGAGCGTGAGTTCTGCCGCGACAATAAGACGATGGGCAGATTCATGCTCACGGGCATCGCGCCCGCGCCCCGCGGCGTGCCGCAGATCGAAGTCACCTTCGACGTCGACGCCAACGGCATCGTGCACGTCGAGGCGAAGGACCTGGGCACGGGCAAGTCGACGGATATCACCATCACGTCGTCCACCAATCTTTCGGAGGACGAGATCAACAAGGCGGTCAAGGAAGCCGAGCAGTATGCCGAAGAGGATAAGAAGCGCAAGACCAAGGTGGAGGCGCGCAACAAGCTGGACGGGCTCATCTTCTCTGTGGAACAGACGATGAAGGAGGGTGGCGACAAGTTCAGCGAAGAGGAAAAGAACGAACTGAACGCCGCCATTGAGGAGGCGAAGAAGGAGCTGGACGCCGACGATGAAGAGAAGTACAACGCCGCGTATGAGGCGCTCTCGTCCAAGGTGCAGCCCATCTTCCAGAAGATGTATCAGCAGGCGGCTGCCGACGCGCAGAACGCGCAGGGCGGCGCCGACGGCGGCGCGGACAGCGGCGACACCGAGTTCCATCAGTAAAGAGTTCACGAATTTATCCGGGCAAAAGCTCGGATAAATTCTGTGAGAGGGAAGGAAACGCCGCCGCGGCGCGCGATCGCCGCCTGCGGCTCGTTTTCTCTCTTTGCGAAAGCATCGGGTAATTTCTTATGGCAGAGAAAAAGAATTATTACGAGATCCTCGGCGTGAGCAAAAATGCCACGGAGGAGGAGATCAAGGCGGCGTACAAAAAGCTCGTCAAGCAGTACCACCCCGATCTTCACCCCGGCGACAAGCTTGCCGCGGAAAAATTCAAGGAGATCAACGAGGCGAACGAGGTGCTCTCCGACAAGCAGAAGCGCGCCGCGTATGACTACGAACAGGCTCATCCGGGCATGGGGGGCATGGGCGGTATGGGCGGCGCGGGAGCCGGGGGATTTTCCGGCTTCGGCGGCTTCGGCGATATCTTCGACAGCATCTTCCAGGGCTTCGGCGGCAGCGCTTCCGTTCAGCGCGATACGACGGGTGAGGATATCCAGATCACGCTCTCGCTCAGCTTTATGGATGCAGCCAAGGGCTGTACCAAGGATATCTCCTATACGCGCAACGAGCCGTGCCCGTCCTGTAAGGGCACGGGAGCCAAAGACGGCACTGCCATGCGCACCTGTTCCAAGTGCGGCGGCAAGGGCCAGGTGCGTTACGCCCAGGAGACCATGTTCGGCAGAACGGTGCGCGTGGGCGCCTGCCCCGATTGCGGCGGCAGGGGCAAGATCGTCACCGAAAAGTGCCCCGACTGCAAGGGGAAGGGCTTCATCCGCCGCGAAACGCATATCAAGGTGGATATCCCCGCGGGAGCAGACACCAATTCCTATCTGCGCAAGCACGGCTATGGCCAGGCGGGCACGGACGGCGGCGCGCCGGGCGACCTGATCGTGGTCATCCGCGTCGAGCCTCACCGCATCTTCCAGCGCAAGGGCATGGATCTGTACGTCGATCTGCCCATCTCCTTCAGGACGGCGGCGCTGGGCGGCACCGTCAAGGTACCGGGACTGGACGATACCTTCGACTATCAGATCCCCGAAGGCACGCAGTCGGGCACCACGTTCACCGTTCGCGGCAAGGGCATCCGTTCGCGCAGCGGCACGGGCAATTTGTATATCCGCGTATTTGTGGAAGTGCCCACCAGACTTACGCGCGAACAGAAAAAGCGCATCCAGGAAGCGGGCGACGGCGTGGAGCTCAAACAGTACGACAGGGCAAAAAAATATGCCGACAACGTCGGCGCATTGTACGGCAAGGATC
>CAJFNH010000098.1 GCA_904394195.1 Candidatus Gallimonas caecicola | reverse complement strand
GTGGAAAGGAGGAAAACATGCAGGTCGAAGAAGAACTGCTCATCGGAGGCTATCGCATCCTGCAGGATACGCAGCTCTATCGCTTCACGTCGGACGCGGTGCTTCTGGCGCGCTTCCTCAAGGCAAAAAGGGGGGAACGTGTTGCGGATTTCTGTTCGGGCAGCGGCATCGTCGGCCTGCATTTTTATGCCGGGAACAGGGGCGTGGAACACGTCACGCTCTTTGAGATGCAGCCCGAGCTCGCGCACATGAGCGGGCGCACCGTGGCGCTCAACCATCTGGAGGAGCGCTTTACCGTCGAGAACGTGCGCGTGCAGGACATCCCTGCGCGCTATACAGAGGCGTTTTCGCTCATTCTGTGCAATCCGCCCTACGAGCGGGGCGGCTTTACCGGCAAGGACGCGCGCAAGGCGATGTGCCGCAAGGAGCTTTTTCTCACGTTGGACGAGCTGTGCGCGGCGGCCTCGCGCTGTTTGAAGTTCGGCGGGCGCTTCGCCCTGGTGCACCGTGCGGACAGGCTTTCCGAGGTCGTCTATACGCTGCGCGCCCATGCGCTCGAGCCCAAAAAGATCGTGCCCGTTGCGGGAAAAAAGGGCGCAAAGCCGTATGCGGTGCTCGTGGCGGCGGTCAAGGGCGGAAAGCCGGGCACCGAGCTTGCGCCCGTTCTCGTCAACGAAAAGGAGGGGACATGATCAGTTTTGTCGCAACGCCCATCGGAAATCTCAAGGACATCACGCTGCGCGCGCTCGAGGCGCTGCGCTCGGCCGACGCCGTGTTCTGCGAGGACACCCGCCGCACGCTGGGGTTGCTCAACCACTATGAGATCAGAAAACCGCTTTACGCCTGCCACAAGTTCAACGAGCGCGAGGCGGCGCAGCATATCCTTGCCCTCTCGCGGGAGGGCAAGCAGGTGTGCGTCGTCTCGGATGCGGGCATGCCCGTCGTCTCCGACCCCGGCAGGGAGGTCTGTCGCATCCTGAAGGAGGCGGGGGAGCCCTACACCGTCCTGCCCGGCGCCAACGCGGCGCTGTGCGCGCTCATCCTCTCCGCTTTGCCCGCCGACCGCTTCACCTTCGTCGGCTTTCTGCCCGAAAAACGGGGGGAGCGCGCCGCGCTGCTCGCGCGCTATGCCGCCGCGTGCGAGACGCTGCTCTTTCACTGCGCGCCGCAGGACGTGGACGGGTATGTGCGCGATCTGTTCGCCGCCTTCGGCGAGCGGCGCGCCTGCGCCGTGCGCGAGATCACCAAACTGCACGAAGAGAGCGTTCCCTTCCTGCTCTCCGAAGGACTGCCCGGGGAGAAGCGGGGGGAGTATGTTCTCGTCGTCGAAGGGGCGCCGCCGGCAGAAAATCCGCTCAACGCGCTCTCCGTCGGGGAGCATGTGCGCGCCTATATGCAACAGGGGCTGGACAAGAAGGAGGCGCTCAAGCGCACCGCCCGCGACCGCGGCATCTCCAAGAGCGAAGTCTACCGCGAGGCGCTCGACCTCTGAACAAAATTTTTTACAGTGTACTTTCCCGCCGTGTGCAAGAAATGTGGAAATTTTGCGAAAAAGGGCTTGTCTTTCTCGCGGCGGGGTAGTATAATGGGAACATGCTTACCGAAGCGTTCCCCAAACTGAACAACTCGCGCGCCGTGCAACAACTGCGCGCGTTTTTGCGTTCGGGGTGGTTCATCGGCGTCATTGCCGTGCTGATGGCCTGCTCCGAACTTTTTTCATTGGAGCTCTATGTCATCTGTGCATACGTCGTGCTGGGTCTTTTGATCGTGCTCGTGTGCGAGGATACCCTCCCCGTCGTGCCGATGGTCGTGAGCGGATACATGCTTTTTTCCTCCCCGAACAATCCCGGCATGCACCCGGATGGTCTGTTTTCCAATGCGTATGCGCAGTATACGCTCGTATTCGCCATTGCCGTCATCGCCGTGCTGCTTGCGGGAAGGCTGGTTTCCAAGCTCATGGAGCGCAAAAAGCGGGGCGTTCCCAAGCTGCTCGTCGGGTTTGTGCTGCTCGGCGCCGCCTATCTGATGGGCGGACTGGCGTCCCCCTATTATGACGGCAGGTCAGTGTTCTTCGGCTTTGTGCAGATCGCGGCGCTGTGCGGTTTTTACTTCTATTTATACTTCACGGTGGACTGGGAGAAGGCGCCCGAAGGCTATGTCGCCCTGCTGTTCACGATCATCGGAGCGGGAGTGCTCGCGCAGGTGGTGGGCATGTATTTCAATCCCGGCGCGTTGCGCGCGGACGGCACCGTCGACCGCAACCAGCTCTATACGGGCTGGGGGGTCTGGAACTGCGTGGGCTGCGTCATGGCGATGTGCATGCCCGCGCCCGTCTATTTTGCGGTAACAAAGAAAAACGGCTGGATCTATACGCTCATCTCCTGTATCTACTTTCTCGGTGTCATCCTCACGCAGAGCCGCGGCTCCATCCTGTTTGCTACCGTCATCTTCCTTGCCTGCGTCGTCTATACCCTCGTCAAGGCAAGGGGGCGGGAAAAACTGTGGAGCGCCATCGTCTACGGCGCGCTGGCGGCGGGGGGCGCCGTTGCCATGCTCGTCTTTTCCGACCGCCTCGGCGAGATCTTCCGTTCGCTTCTCGACCTCGGGCTCAACGATTCCGACCGTTTCAATCTGTACGAAAGATGCTGGAACGTGTTCCGCAGATATCCTTCCTTCGGCGTAGGGTGGTACGACGTGCCCGGCAAGCAGCTCGTGAACGGGCAGATGCTCGAAAACGGCCAGCCGGGAACGGAGAGCTACTTCATTCCAGGATTTGCGCACAATACCTTCTTCCAGCTCATTGCGTGCGGCGGCGTGTTCGCCTTCATCGCCTACCTCATCCACCGCGCGCAGACGGTGCTCATGGTCGTGCGCGATCCTTCTCCGCTCAAAGTGGTGGCGTTTTTATGTATCGGCGCCATGCTGCTCACAAGTTTTGTCGACAATCATGTGTTCAATATGGGACCGGGCATCCTGTATTCGGTGCTGCTCGTTTTTTCCGAAAGGGAGCGCGCCGCACGGCCTTCGCCGCGCCGGGAATAGTCTGCTTTGCGGCGGGCGGCAAGCCGCCTCTGCCAAAAAAATCGCATTTTTGCGAAAAAACATTGAAATCCGTGTACAGACATGATATAATTGATGGGCTACGTCCCCGATAAACGGTAAGGAGAGAGTATATGCAGTCGATCACCGAAATTCTCGCCGAGGAACTCGGACAGAGAAAGGACTATGTGGAGAACGTCGTCACCCTTCTGGACGAGGGCAACACTGTTCCCTTCATCGCGCGCTACCGCAAGGAGATGCACGGCGCGATGGACGATCAGGCCATCCGCACGCTTGCAGACCGTCTGGCATATCTGCGCAATCTGGAGGCGCGGCGGCAGGAAGTCAAAAATTCCATTGAAAATCAGGGGAAACTTACGCCCGAGCTCGCCGCAGCCATCGACGAAGCAAAGACGCTTGCCGAGGTGGAGGATATCTATCGTCCCTATAAGCAGAAGCGGCGCACCCGCGCGACGATCGCCCGCGAGAAGGGGCTTGCTCCGCTTGCCGAGCTTCTGTACGCGCAGCAGCCCGACTGCCCCGCGCCCGAGCAGGCGGCGGCGGACTATGTGGACCCCGAAAAGGGCGTCTCGTCCGTCGAGGAAGCGCTTGCGGGCGCTTCCGATATCATTGCCGAGACCATCTCGGACGACGCGGAGGTGCGCAAGGATCTGCGCGCGCTGTATGTCGAGTGGGCGGACGTTGTGTCCGTCGCGGCGGAAAAGCAGCCCGCCGATACCGTATATCGCAACTACTACGCCTTCACGGCGCCCGTCAACAAGATCCAGGGGCACCAGGTGCTCGCCGTCAACCGTGGCGAGAAGGAGGGCGTTTTAAAGGTCTCCGTCGTCATCAGCCGTGACGCGGCGCTGGCAGGCGTGTACCGCCGCGTACTCAAAAAGAAGTGCGCTTCCACGGCGTTCGTGGAAAACGCCGCGGCGGACGCGTATGACCGCCTGATCGCCCCTTCGATGGAACGCGAGGTGCGCGCCTCTCTCACCGAAACGGCGAGCGAGGGCGCCATCGGTCAGTTCGCGCTCAACCTGAAGCCCCTTCTCATGCAGCCGCCCGTCAAGGGCTTCGTCACAATGGGACTGGATCCGGGATACCGCATGGGCTGCAAGGTCGCAGTGGTGGACGGCACGGGCAAGGTGCTCGATACCGCCGTCGTCTATCCCACCCACGGCGAGCGGCAGAAGCGCGAGTGCATCGAAAAGCTCACCGCGCTCATCCGCAAGGACGGCGTGAAGCACATCGCCATCGGCAACGGCACGGCGAGCCGCGAAACGGAGGCAATGACCGTCGAACTCATCGCGGGGCTGGGCAAGGGCGCGGGCGTCTCGTATGCCATCGTCAACGAGGCGGGCGCCTCCGTCTATTCGGCGTCCCCGCTCGCGGCGGCGGAATTTCCCGATTTCGACGTCAACCTGCGCTCCGCCGTCTCCATCGCAAGGCGGCTGCAGGATCCGCTCGCCGAACTGGTCAAGATCGACCCCAAGTCCATCGGCGTGGGGCAGTATCAGCACGATATGCCCGAAAAGCGGCTCACTGAGGCGCTCGACGGCGTGGTGGAGGACTGCGTGAACGCGGTGGGCGTGGACCTGAATACGGCGTCCGCACCCCTTCTGGCGCGCGTGTCCGGGCTCAACGCGGGCACGGCGGCGAACGTCGTGAAGTACCGCGAAGAGAACGGCTCCTTCTCGTCCAGGCAGCAGCTTCTGAAGGTGCCCAAACTGGGCGCCAAGGCGTTCGAGCAGTGCGCGGGATTTCTGCGCGTGCCCGAGAGCAGCGAAATTCTGGACAACACCGCCGTCCATCCCGAGAGCTACGGCGCGGCGCAAAAGCTGCTCGAGCTGTGCGGCTATACCGAGGAGGACGTGCGCGCGGGCAACTTGTCCGAGCTCAAGAACCGCATCAAAGCATACGGCGAGGAGAAGCTGGCGGCCGCCTGTGGCGTGGGCGTGCCCACGCTGCGCGACGTGGTGCAGGAGCTTTTAAAACCGGGGCGCGACCCCCGCGACGAACTCCCCGCGCCCATCCTGCGCACGGACGTCCTGGAGATCAAGGACCTCAAGCCGGGCATGGAGCTCAAGGGAACGGTGCGCAACGTCATCGATTTCGGCGCGTTCGTGGATATCGGCGTGCATCAGGACGGACTCGTACATATCTCGCAG
>CAJFNH010000097.1 GCA_904394195.1 Candidatus Gallimonas caecicola | reverse complement strand
GAGGTCGGCGTCCCACTGCCCGAACGCGCTCAACTGCGCCGTCAGCGTCGTGCCGTAAAAGCGCACTTCAAACCCGGAGGCGGCGTTGGGGAACGCCGTTCCCTCCTCATAGGCATAGGAGCGGCCGTACAAGTTCACATATTGTGCGTCCGCCTCCGTGCAGGCGATCTGCGTCACGGGTCCGGCGGGCGTCTGCTCCTTAGGCGCGCATGCTCCCAGTCCCATCGTCATCACCGCCGCGGCGAGCAGCGCCGCCGCCCGATATCTCCCTTTCACATTCCGCGTCCCCTCTTTCACTCTGTCAGGAAAAGTTTTCCAGCACCGCTCTGATGGCGGCGGCAAGCTGTTTGCCCGCCCTGTCGCTCTCTTCCACCACGGGATGACCGCCGGGCGCCGTGATGCCCGCCTCAAACTCCACCGTCACGATATTGGGATACTCCGCACAAAGAATACGCTTTGCCTCCTCCATGCAGGCGTCCAGCCCGGAGTCGGGCACCATCATGCCCGAGCACAGAAAGACGGGCATATCCTTGCCGTAATAGGGACCGACGACCTCGTTGACGAACTGCACCACGGCATACGCCATGCCGCTGTCCGAATAGCCCACCTGCGGATAGGCGCGCCCGATGTTGTAGTCGTTGGTGCCCAGATAGATAACGACGGCGGAGGGTTTCCAGGAATTGTAGTCGTATTCGGGGCACTCGCCGCGCTCCACGCTCAAATCGACCGCCATGCTCCTGTAGTTGTCCAGCACGCAGAAGTCATCCGTCGGGCGCTTGTACTTGAGCGCGATGCCGCCCCGCCCGAACACACGCAACTCTGCGCCCAGTTCGCGCGCCGCAGCGCCCGCATAGGATTGGAACACGTTCTGCGTGTCCGCCGTGTACACGGCGCTGTCCGTATATCTGCCCGTCGCCGCGTCATAGGTGACTTCACGCATGACGCCCTCGCCGCAGGTGATGGAATCGCCGTACACGTCCAGTCTGATCTCGGGCGTGGGCGGCGCGGCAAGGAAGGTGCCGTCTGTGGCAATGCTGCCCACGATGCAGCGCTCGCGGTTGGAGGGCGTGCGCTTGAGCACCCTGATCGTATGCTCCCCTTCCGCCAGTCCTTGCGCCACCACATAGCGCTCGAACACGCCCACCGTCTTTGCCATGGTAAGGACGTTCGCGTTGCTGTCCGTCTCCCCGTCCACAAAGACGGAGAACATGGACTTGTCGTATCCCGCCGCGCCCGTCGTGATGATCTGCACGCGCATCTCCAGCATGGTGCCGCTGAAGCGCACTTCAAAGCCGGACGCGCTGTTGACGAAGGTCATGCCCTCCAGATTTTCGTTATAGAAATTCCTGCCGTACAGGTTGACATACCTTGCGTCGGTCAGATCTGTGATCTGCGACGTCTCGGGCAATGCAGTCGTATTGTCCACAGGGCCCTCCTTTGCGGCGCATGAGACAAATGAAAACAGGGATACTGCCAGCATCAGGGCGGCGAGAACACACCGCACGGCGCGCGCCCTCATTTTGAGCGCTCCGCATCGCGCGCATCGGCAAGCGCGCAGAAGCGCTTGATGGTAGCGATCTCGTTCTTGTCGTAAGGCATCCCGTTGAAACGGTACAAGTCGTGCTGCCAGCGGGTGAGATCGAGCGTTGATCCCTCCTGCATGTAGGCGGCATAGTAATGTCCCCACGGCTCATACGTCTGCGAATAGCCCTGGATGAGCCCCCAGTGATAGGAGCCGATGCGCTCCAGATAAAAGAGCGGAAAGATCTCCTTGACGTTGTTGTCTGCAATGCGGTTGAGCCACTCGTTGTTGATGAGCGGCCGCCCGTACGCCTTGCGCAGCTTTTCGATGATGATCACCATGTTCTCAAACGAATGATAGTAGTGGAAGGTGATGATATCGGAGAGTTCGCATGCGCGGTATTCGATGGGGCGGCGGGGCACGAGCTCATCCGTAAAGCTCCAGCAGTCCGCCGTGAGCGGCTGGATGGGGTCGTGCGAGCGGATGATCTCAAAGAAGGTCTCCATCGCCTTGAGGCTCAGATTGTCCCTTCTGCCGTTGCCCGGCTCGTTCCAGACGTCCCAGATCTGCAAACGCTCGTCCTTGCAGTACTTCGCCGCGATCTCGTCCACCATCTTGTAGTATTCCTTTTCGAACTGCGGCTCGTCGAGCAGGCAGTAGCCCGGCCCGGTCAGTCCGCCGTTGTGCGGGCCGCGCCTGATGCCGCTGTGGTACCCCCAGTCCACGGGCTGTTCGCCGAATTTGACGGGAACGAACACCTCCTTGGGCACGGTGCAGTCATTCCCGAGCGTGAGCATCACCTTGATGCCGTAACGGTCGGCGAGCGCGATGTACTCCTCCAGATTTGCCATGAAACTGTCATGTTCATAGTACCAGCACTCAAACTGGATGATGGCGCGCACGGCGTTGAAACCCGTCTTTTTTGCGAGGTCAAACTCATATTCGATCTGTTTGATGACCTCATCGTGCTTATATGCCTGCCACATGGCGATGCGGTTGACGCAGTTGGAGGGATACCCGTTGTATCCCCTGATCCAGGGCTGCTTGTCATACCACGCCCATGCGCGCTCTCTGTCCCACTGTCCCTTTGCAAGTTTCATCCTTTTTCTCCTCCCCTTTTTCTCATATCGATTATACCATACCGGAGCGGCGGGCGAAAGACAAAAATATATGTTTTTTTCGCCCCGCTTTCTTGTTCGCCGTCACTCCCCGCGCACGAGCGAATTGACGGCGCGGATGGCGTCCATGTCCGCCTTGGGACGGCGGTCCTCCGTGAGCAGGCCGTTCTTTTCCTGCATGACGTCGGTGAACTGCGTATAGCAGTACCCCCGGCAGCCGTCGAGCGAGACGATCGCCTGCGTGAGCTCGCGCAGCCGCGCAAGCAGTTCCTGCGCGTCGGCAGCGGCGGTGCCGTACCCCCAGCCGCCGCTCTCCTGCGTGCGGCAGGCGATGCCGCCGTATTCGCTGATGACGACGGGCTGACCGCGGTACGCCCACCCCTTTGCAAAGGGCGAGCGGGTGTGCGTGTCCCCCGTCCGTTCCCCGCGCAGGAAGGCGGGAAGGTCCGCATAGGCAAGCCGCAGTTCGCGCCCCGTCTGCGCATAGTTGTGCAGCGTGACAATATCGCTCTGCGTGTGCTCCCAGCCGTCGTTGGAAATGACCAGCCGCGTGGGGTCGAGCGCCTTGGTGAGCGAATACAGCCCCGCCGTGAGCTGCTGCATCTGCCCGTTCTCCGACGTCTGCAGCGCGCCCCAGCTCTCATTGACGGGGACGTACGCCATCACGCAGAGGTATCCCTTGTATTGCAGCACGACCTCCGTCCACTCGCGCGTGAGCGCGCTGACGCTCTCGGGCGAAAAATCGTACACAGCGGGCATCTCCAGCCAGCAGAACAGTCCCGCCATGTCGCAGAAGTAATAAAAGCGTTCGTCCTCGATCTTCTGGTGCATGCGCACGCCGTTGAAGCCCATCTGTTTGATGAGCATCACGTCGCGCAAAAGCTCCTCATCGCTCTTGGGCGTCATGCCGCTGTCCGGATAGTATCCCTGCGCAAGCACCATGCGCAGACAGGGAGCGGGCAGATAGTTGACCTCGATGCCGTCGCCGCGCGTGCGGTAGTCGACGAGCGCCGTATAGGAGCGCACCTCGTCCACCACGATGCCCCTGTGCCGGAGCCTGTAAGTCAGGTCAAAGCGCTGACCGGGGCGACCAATGCTCCACGGCTTCAGGTTGAGCATCTGGTTTGTCAGCGTCAGATCGAGGCGGATCTTGCCGTGGTCGCAAAGCAGCGCCGTCTCGCACAGAGCGGCGCGCTCCCCCTGGTATTCTGCCTCTATCTCCAGGGTGAGCCCCTCGCAAAAGCCCTGCACGTTGTATTCGAACAGCACGCTCTGGCGCTCGTACTCACAGGTCGTGAGCACCCGGGAGAGATAGCTTTGCCCCACTTCCTCCAGCCAGACCGTCTTCCAGATGCCCGAAGTATCGGTGTAAAAACAGGAGACGTTCTGCGGCGTGCAGCGCTGTTTTCCGCGCGGTTGCGCGGCGGAACGGGAGTCGTCGCACTTGACGACGAGCACGTTCTCCCCCCTGCGCAGGGCGGGCGTGCAGTCAAAGGTGAAGCGCGCATATCCGCCCGTGTGCGTGCCGAGCATGCACCCGTTCAGCCACACCTTTGCGGTGTAGTCCGCCCCCTCGAAGTGCAGAAGGAGGCGCTTCCCGCGGGGAAGGGCATAGGTGAAGCGGCGCTCATACCACAGGTGGTCGTGGCGGGCGTCGTCGCCGATGCCGCTCGCCTGCGTCTGATAGGCGAAGGGCACCGCGATCTCCTTTGTCAGCTTTCCGCCCGCATACCACCTGTTTCGTTCGCCCTCGTCGCGATCGTCAAAGGCAAACTTCCATTGTCCGTTCAGGCACACCCACCGCTCGCGCACAAAGCGCGGGCGGGGATACCCTTCCCGGTAGCATTTTGCATGTGTGATCATATGTTACCCCTTTACGCCCGAGATCGCCATTCCTTCGATGAAATATCTCTGGAAAATGATGTAGATGATATAGAGCGGGATGCAGGTGATCACGGCGCCCGCGAACGCGATGGGCAGATCCACCCTGGCATCGGAGAGCGCTTTGAGCATGAGCTGCAGCGTCATGGAGCTCTCGATCGTGAGGTACAGCGAAGGGCCGAAGAAGTCGTTCCAGTTGCCCACGAAGGAGAAGATGACCTGCGCCGCGATGGCAGGCCCCATCATGGGGATCATGATGAGCACATACTGTCTGAAATACCCCGCGCCGTCCACCTTTGCCGCGTCGAAAATGGCGTTGGGGATGCCGCGCTGGAATTGCACGAAAAAGAACATCATGGACACGCCGCCGAACAGATCGGGGATGATGAGCGGCCAGAGCGTGTTGGTCAGGCCAAGACTGTACCAGGCCCGGTAAATGGGCAGGATGGTGCAGGCGCCGGGGATCATCAGCGCGCTCAACTGCACCATCAGATGCACATTCCTGTGGCGCAGCTCCATCTTGGAGAAGGCGAACGCCGAGAGCCCGGACATGAACACGGCCGCAGGGATGCTGCCGAGCTCGACCCCCATCGTGTTGAGAAAGCCGCGGAACACATCGATGCGATCAAACACCTTTGCATAGTTGTCCCATTGCGGGCTTGCGGCAAAAAAGGTCAGCTCGAGCGTATTGACTACTTCCTGCACCGTCTTGACGCTG
>CAJFNH010000096.1 GCA_904394195.1 Candidatus Gallimonas caecicola | reverse complement strand
AATTTATAGTACAGTTTGAGTTTGAACGCCGTCTGCGCAAAGTCGAGCGCCACAAGATAGAGCTGTACGTCTTTTCCAGAAGGCGGGGGACAGGAGGGGGCCTGCACCCGCGCGAATGCGGCGGCCAGCTGCGCGGCGTCATCCGCCCTTTCGTCGGTGCACGGCAGGGCGGTGCGCAGATACAGGCACACGCTTTTCACGGTCTTGTCCTGTACTTTCATTCCGACGATCTTCCCCTGCGCCGCGCCGGAGCGCTGCATGAGGGAATCCAGCGCGATCACGCGCTCCGCGTCAAAGAATGGGTACTGCCGCGCGACGGCATGGCAGACCGCGCGGAACTCGCGCGTCAGTGCAAAGTCATACTTTTTGTTGCCCGCGTCATCGGTGCCGAAAGAAAAGGGGCGCAGAAGCCCCGCGGCGCACAGCCCGTCAAACGGGGGAAGCCCCGTTTGTGCGGCGTCCGTCCGATAGTAGACCTTCTGCGCGGCAACGGCGCCGCCGCGCACGGTCACGGCATAGTAGTCGAGGGGGAGCGGTCCGTCTGTCAGCGCCCGCCAGTCGATCGGCATTTACCAACCGCCGCCGCCCGAGCCCGAGCTGGAGCCGTCGCAGGTGCCGTCACAGCTGTATGTGCAGGATTCACCGCAGGAGAGGTAGCAGTCGCTCGAGCAGGCGCCGTTGCAGTCATAGCTCTCCAGCGCGCCTGCGGGCGCGAGCGCATCTCCCGTGATGCGTGCCTTGATCCTGGCAATGAGTTCTTCCGTCATTTGAAACATAAAATACCTTCTTCGGGGTCAAAATTCCTGAATGGCTGCGATGCTGCGCAGCAACGCCTGTTCTTCGTCGGGGGAGAGGGCGAGCATGCCCCGTTCCCATTCGAGCGCCTTGAATTTGGCGTTCGCCCGGAAGATGAGTTTGTGCAGCGCGCAGTAGTTCTCGTCGGGGCGGTAAAGATCGCCCGTCGCAAGATAGTTGCTGCCCATGCAGCGCGGGCAGATGCGCAGAAAGTAGCAGCTGCGGCAGTCACCGGGCAGCAGTGTGCGGTCGATGTCGCGCGTGAAATACGCTTCGCGCAGGGGGAGCGCCCGCTCTCCGGCAGAAAGGGGCGTGAAGAACTGGCAGGGATACGCCTCGCCCTCCACCGAGTAGCACACCATCGAGGTGCCCGTTCCGCAGTACTTGCGCACCGTGTTGCCGCCCGTATCGGGGCGGGCAAGCGTTGCAATGGAAAAATCGAGCAGCCTGCACCGCTTCGTCTGCGGATGGGCAAGGTAGTAGGCGATGAGCTCCTCGAGCTGCTCTTCCAGAACGGCCTTGTTTTCCGCAGCCGACCAGTCGATGCCGTAGGCAAGGTTGCACGAGACGTCAAATCCCTTTTCCGTCAGATAGACGACGCTCTCGGCAAGATAGGGCAGGGAGAGGGCGGACACCGTCATTTTGACGGGTTGATAGCCGTAGTTCTGCAGAAAGAAATCAAAGTCGATCTTATCGAAACTGCCCGGACGGTTGAGATCGTGCGCATATCTTGTGCCGTCGGCGGACAACCCCACCGAAAAATCGGGATGCGCTTTCAGCCACGCCTGTATTTCGCCGTGCACGAGCGTGCCGTTGGTGCATGTGTGAAAGCGCAGTTTGCCGCGGTAGAAGGAGCGCACATAGTCGTAAACTTCGCGTATGAGCGGAAAGTTCAGAAAGGGCTCTCCGCCGAAAAATTCCAGATAGGTGTTCTCTTTGGGGGCGCCAAAGCGCAGCTCGTCGTCGAGAATACGCTTTGCCGTTCCGAACGTCATATCGGCGGCGGACTTGTTGTGCTCGTAACAGTAAATGCAGGCAAGATTGCACCGCTGCGTTACGGTGAGCGAGATAGTGCGTGTGTTGTCGGCAGGTCCTGTTTGCGGCGTGTTCATCGGGAGTTTATGCGAAAAGTATGTCGGTAAAGATGAACATATTATAATATATTGAAATATAATTGTCAAGCGAATGAAAGAATAATTTGCTCAAAAAACTGTGGCTTTCCGCGCTTCATGCGGGGATAGGGCGGTCTGACGGCGCAGACATGCAATGTTTATGAAAAACAATAAAAATGTCATAGAAAAAAATTACCGATTGACAATCCGTCATAAAAAGGATATACTGTTATAAAAATATCCGGAGAGGATTTACAGAACATGAAGATCGCCATGACGGGTGTGAGCGGGAATATGGGCGCGGAGGCGCTGCGCCAGACGCTCGGGCTGCCCGGGGTGGAGCGGGTGCGCGTGCTGCTCACGCGCAGAAAGAAGAACGAAGGGCTCGCGCATCGGCTCGCGCGCGAGTACGGGCAGCGCCTGGAAGTACTGTTCGGCGACATTGCGCAGCCGCAGTCGTGCGCACGGCTCGTGGAGGGGGCGGACTATGTGGTGAACATGGCGGCGGTCATTCCGCCCCGTTCGGACGCCGACCCCGCGGCGAGCGAGCACTGCAACGAGCGGGGCGCCGTCGCCCTTGCAGACGCCGTGCGCGCCATGCCGCGGCAGGCGAAATTCATCCATATCTCCACCATCGCGCTCTACGGCTGCCGCAATCAGCTCCACCCGTTTGCGCGCGTGGGGGATCCGCTCGTCATCAGTCCGTTTGATATCTACTCCCTGCACAAACTGCGGGCGGAGCGCTATGTGCTGGAAGCGGGGCTTGAAAATTGGGTCATCCTGCGCCAGACGGCAATGCTGCACGCGAAGATGCTCGAGAGCAACATGAGCGACGGGCTCATGTTCCACACCTGCCTCAATTCCCCCCTCGAGTGGGTGAGCGCGCGCGATTCGGGGTGTCTCATCCGCCGCATCCTCGAGCGGGACGGGGCGGGGGAGCTCGGCGCGTTCTGGAACAGGGTGTACAACATCGGTGGCGGAGCGCACGGGCGGCTGACGGGGTACGATACCTTCCGCACGGGGTTTGCCGTGATGGGGGGAAGCCCCGAAAAATTTTTCCGCCCCGAATGGCTGGCGGCGCGCAACTTTCACGGCGTGTGGCTGGCGGATGCGAACGTCCTGCAGGAACTGTTCGGCTACCAGCGCGACGGCGTGGAACAGGTGTGGGCGGACATTGCCCGCCGTCACCGCGCCTACCGCCTTGCACAGGCGGTGCCGCCCGCGCTCATCGTGCAGACGTTTTTCCGTCGTCTGCTCGAACACCCCAATTCCCCCATGCGCTGGAAAAAGGAGGGCGACGAAGCGCGCGTGTTTGCTTTCTATGGCGGCGCGCGCATCCCGGCCGGCTGGGATGAAGTGAAGCTCATGGCAAAGGGGGATTTCGGCGACTACGCCGCCCTGCGCGACGAGGGGCGCGCCGCAGAGGAGGGCAGGCTGCTCTCGCACGGCTTTGACGACGGCAAACCGCCCGAGGCGTGGACGATGGCCGACTGCGCCGGGGCCGCCGCCTTCCGCGGCGGCGAGTGTCTTGCCGAAAGCTGGAACGGCGCCTTCCGCCCCGTCCTCTGGCGCTGTCACGACGGACATGTCTTCCCGGCAACGCCCTACACCGTGATGGGGGCGGGGCACTGGTGCCCGTACTGCGCGCCGCTGCCCTGGGACTTTGACCGCCAGGCAAAGCACAATCCCTTCTATGCGCAGGTCTGGTACGACACGCACGCAAAGGATGAGGACGTGTGTTACTTTCTGGATGAAAGCGGGAGGCCGTGCATGCGGCCTGCGGAGGATGTATGAACGCGCTGTTCGTCTGTTTTACGGGCACGGGCAATACGAAGATGGTGTGTGAGGCGCTTGCGGACGCCGTGCGTGCGCAGGGGGGCGACGCGCGCGTCGAATTGCTGCGCGCAGACCGTCCCGCGCCCGACCCCGCCGGCGCCGACTGCCTCATCGTCGCCTTTCCCGTGCACGGGTTCAACGCGCCCGCGCCCGTTCTGCGCTATCTGAAGGGGCTGCCCGCGGCGCAGGGGGGCTCTGCCTGGCTCGTGCGCACGTCGGGCGAGCCGCTCTCCCTCAACGACGGGGCGGCGTCCGTGCCTGTGCGCCTGCTGCGCAAAAGGGGCTGGCGCGTGGCGGGCGATCTGCACTACGTCATGCCCTACAATATCATTTTC
Organism: Candidatus Gallimonas caecicola; assembly: GCA_904394195.1. Classification (GTDB taxonomy): domain Bacteria; phylum Bacillota; class Clostridia; order Christensenellales; family Borkfalkiaceae; genus Gallimonas; species Gallimonas caecicola. The sequence continues at coordinate 1,183 of CAJFNH010000096.1, read as the reverse complement.
CGCCATACGGACGGCATGGCGTCGCGCATGTGGCGGGCGGTGCTCGCCCGCGTACAGGCGGATGCCGCACGCATCCTTTCGGACGAGGGGGAACTCCCCCGCCCGGGGGCGCTCGCCCGCCTTGCCTCCGCCGTCTGCCGCGTCGAACATCCCGCCGCATCCCTCATCGGACGGGGCTTTCAGGTGACGGACAGCTGCATCGGCTGCGGGCTGTGCGCAAGGAACTGTCCGCAGGGGAATATCCGCATGGAGGGCGGCCGCCCCGTGTTCGGCAGGCAGTGCGTCATCTGCATGGCGTGCGCCTTCGGCTGCCCCAAGGACGCCGTACGCACGGGCTTGCTCAACGGCTGGCGCGTCAACGGCGGTTATGACTTCGGAGCGCCGCCCGCCACGGACGGCGAGATCTGTTCCTACTGCCGCCGTTCCTACCTCAAATATTACCACCGCGCGGAGACGGCTGCCGAAGAGCCCGATTGAGTTGACAGGCGCCTTTCGTCCGCGTATAATAAAAAGAAAGATGCGGAGGACATGGTATGGGGTATTTTGAAAGCGTTGCGGACATGGTTGGGGGCACTCCTCTGCTGGAACTGCGCCGTTTTGCGGCGGAGCGCGCTCTGAAGGGGCGCATCTTTGCCAAGCTGGAAAAGTGCAATCCCTCCGGCTCTGCCAAGGACAGGACCGCAAAGTATATGATAGAGGCGGCGGAAGCTGCGGGCGCGCTCGCTCCCGGCGGGACCATCGTGGAGCCCACGTCGGGCAATACGGGCATCGGCCTTGCCGCCATTGCCCGCGCCAAGGGGTACCGCGTCATCCTGACCATGCCCTCCACCATGAGCCCCGAGCGGGTGAAGCTGCTCGAGGCGTACGGCGCCACGGTGGTGCTCACGGAGGGCGCCGCAGGCATGGCGGGCGCCATTGCCGAGGCGGAAAAACTTGCCGCTTCCATCGAGGTCGCATATCTTCCCGGGCAGTTCTCCAACCCCGCCAACGTGCGCGCTCATTACGAAACGACGGGACCCGAGATCTTTGAAGCGCTTGCGGGAAGGGTGGACGCCTTTGTCGCCGCCGTCGGAACGGGGGGCACGCTCACGGGCGCGGGCAGATATTTAAAAGAGCGCCTTCCCGCGGTGTACATCGCCGCCGTCGAGCCCGCAGGCTCGCCCGTGCTCTCGGGGGGCAGGGC
>CAJFNH010000095.1 GCA_904394195.1 Candidatus Gallimonas caecicola | reverse complement strand
CAGCGAATTGCGCGCCAAAGCGCGGGCAAAAGCAAAGCTTCAATAATTTTGCAATGTACTATGTCTGACATAATTGCATAAAATCATAAAAATCCCGGTCTGAAATCGGGATTTTTTCATGTAGACAGGCATAGAGTAGAGTATGCAAGGTGACGTAAAACAAAGCATTCTCACGCTTGAAAGTCAAAGCAGGCTCACAATGACCGGCGTCGAAAGAGTGGACGCATTTTCTGACCGGGAGATCAGGCTCACCGTCAACGGCCGCCGCGTGCGTATTGAAGGGAGCAAGTTCAAAGTGCTTTCCTTTTCGGAAGGAAGCGGAAATTTTACCGCGAGCGGCAGTGTGGACAGCGTTCGCTTCACGCAGGGAGCAAGGGGGATCTCGCACCTCTTCAAATGAACGGCGTCGATCAGGTTTTTGTATTTCTGGTGAGCGTTTGCTGCGGTGCGGCAGGCGGGCTGCTGTATGACGGGATATGTGCGTTGCGAGCGCCGTTTGCGCATCGTGCGGTCACGATCGTCACGGACATTTTGTTCTGTGTCGCCTTTGCCGCATTTTATCTTGCCGTCTGCACGGCGCTTGCTCTTCCCGGTCTGCGCTTTTATTCTTTTGTCGCCTGTGCGCTCGGTTTTTGTCTGTATTTGAAAAGTTTGCATAAAATCGTTGCATTTTTTGCAAAAAAGATATATAATGGTTTGAGACAAAGACGAAGGGGACGAATCGCATGTCCGGAAAAAGAAGCTCGGGACTTACCGAAGAAAAGATGAGAAAGATCGCGGCGGGCGCAACCGTTGCCGGTGTTTTACTCATTCTTTTTCTCGTGGTCATTCTCATCGTGCAATTCGTGCAGATCGGAGTCGCCAACAGAAGGAATGCGGAGTACGATGCCGAGATCGAACGTTATGAAGAGTTGTTGAAGAATGGGGAAATTTCCCTTGATTTCCTTCAGCAGGAGGAGACGCTCCGCGAACTTGCCATCGAGAATGGCTGGATCGTTTCCAGATAATTCAGAAGAGTTCATGAAATACGCTGTCATCGATATTGGTTCCAACTCCGTTCGCCTGATGCTTTGGGCGGACGGTCCTTTGTATAAAAAGGTTTGCACGACCCGTCTTGCGGAAGGCCTTTCCTGCAGCGGGTTGCTTTGTGATACTGCGATGGACAGAACGGCGCGCGCCGTTGCCGGTTTTTGTAAGGAAGGGGAACAGGCAGGCGCGCAGGTGCTCGCCTTTGCGACGGCAGCGGTGCGTTCGGCGCGCAACGGCATGGAATTTTGCGCGCGGGTCAGGGCGCTTTGCGGGGTGACCGTGGAGATCGTTTCGGGCGGCGAGGAAGCGCTGCTCGGGCTCAACGGCGCATTGGGTGCGGCAGACGGCGGGATCGTCGATATCGGCGGCGCGAGCACGGAGGTCTGCATCCGGGAGAGGGGAAGGATCGCCTTTTCTGTCAGCCTGGATATCGGAGTCGTGCGCCTGTTTGAGCTGTGCGGACAGGACGGCAACAGGCTGCGCGCCGTCGTCCGCGAAAGGATCGAGCCGCTTGCGGGTGTGGTCTGCAGGGGGAAGATGTGCGCCATCGGCGGAACGGCGTCCACTTTGGCGAGCGTAAAACTCGGACTGGAGGAGTATGACGCCTCAAAACTCAACGGTCTTTCGCTCTCCGCAGACTATTTGGATGAAATTGCCGCGCGCCTTCTTACCCTTTCCGTGGAGGAGCGCAAAGCGATCCCGGGGATGGATGTGCGCCGTGCCGACGTCATTGCGGGCGGCGCGGTGCTGCTTGCCGAAATCGTGCATGTGCTCGGACTGCAGAATGTGATTTTTTCCGACGGCGATAATCTTGAAGGCTATCTTGCAGCGAGGGGGCTCTCATGAGGCGGACATTCTATTTTGTTTGCTGCGCGCTCCTTTTTTGCTGCATGTGCGGTGCATGGGCGGTCATTATCTGGTTTGAGATCGCGGCAGCGCCCGATCCGACTCTTCCGATTTTACTTCCGGTGCTTGCGGCGTGCTGTATGCTTTTGCGTCTCGACAGCCTTGTCCATGAAAGCGGGCATTTCCTGTTCGGACTGCTTGCGGGGCTCAAACCTCGCAGGGTCGCTTTCGGCTGGGTGAGTTTTGGCGAAGGCGGCGTTCGCTTCGGCAGGCGAAGCGCGGCGGGGGAGACGCGGTTTTCACTCAAAAAACCACAGGAAGCGCATGCAAAGCTGATTGCTGCGACGGTGGGCGGTCCCTTTTTGGGCATTGTGTTCGGTGTGGTCATGCTTGCACTTTATTTTGTCCTGCCGATGCATCCTGCACTCACCTTTTTTACGTTTTTTGCGATATGGTGTCTTGCCGAAGCGCTCATGGAGCTTCTCCCTGCCGAGCTTCCTGCCGGAAAGACGGACGGGCTCGTCCTCAAGGAACTCATCAAACGGACGGGCGAGACGGAGATCGCCGTCCGCGTCATGCAGGCACAGCTCCTGCTGCAGAACCGGCCCGCGGGAACGCTTCCGCGCGAACTGCTTTTCGATGTTCCCGTCGTGCGGGAGGACAGTCCCGCTTTTATCGAGCTTCTGAAGCTGCAGGCAGACTTTCTTCACGAACATGGCGATGGGGAGGGGGAAGCGGCTGTCCGTGTCCGCCTTCAGGCGATCATGGACGAGGGAGAGGGGGCGCCCGGAAAAACGGCATAAAAAAACTGCCCGCGGGCAGTAAATTGCAACACAAAACGACCGTATTTCCGATGCCGTATGCAAAGTAAGGTCGCGAGGAAAAGGAAGGCGGTTGGAATGGTTGGATAAATTGCGGATTATTCGGTCCGATCGTTGAGACCGAGCAGGAAGTCTGACGACACGTTGAAATAACGCGCGATCTTTGCAATATTTCCTGCGGTAGGATCGCTCTTGTTGGTTTCCCAATAGCAAATGATGCCAAGGCTGACGTTGAGATCCTTGGCAACGGTCGCCTGGGAAAGTCCGCGATCCTTTCTTAATTCGATCAAGCGTTCAGCAAAAACTTTCATGCTTTTATTATAATGTATTTCCGGGAGTTTTGCAACCCTTTTCGCCAAAAAATCGACATCGTCCGCAGGGGTTTTTTCTATTCAAAGTGAATTTAGCAAAGTAAGGAGTAGCTTCGTGAATCAGCCGATCCGTGTACTGTTTGTCTGCCTTGGGAACATTTGCCGTTCTCCCATGGCGGAAAGTTATTTTGCCTGGCTGGTCGGACAGCGGGGACTTTCCGACCGTTTCAGCATCTCTTCCGCCGCAACGCATTCCGATGCATTGGGCAATCCGCCCCATCGCGGCACCAGGGAAAAGCTGTCCCGTGAGGGGATTTCTCTGATCCCGCACCGGGCACGCCTTCTTACAAGGGAGGACGGGGAACGATACGATTATATCCTCGGCATGGATGAGGAGAATGCCCGCCATATGCGGCGCATCCTCGGCGAATGTTCGGCACGGGTCGCACTTCTGCTCGATTTTACAGAGCGGCCGCGCGCCATTGCCGATCCCTGGTTCACCGGGAACTTTGACGAGACGTTCTCGGATATCCGGGAGGGGTGCTCGGCTTTTCTTGCGTATCTGGAACGCGAAGGTCGGCTGTAAATGCACGATAAAAATGCGGCAGGCCCTTTACAAATGCGGAAAAATAGTGTATAATTACCAAAAAGGCAGGATAACATGAGAACGCATGAATCACAGGAAATGTATCTTGAGACCATCTTACTGCTTCGCATGCGCAAAGCGAATGTCCGTTCGGTAGATATCGTGGAAGAGCTCGGCTACGCAAAATCGAGCGTTTCCCGCGCCGTAAATCTTCTGCAGGACGGAGGATTTATCCGCATCGACGAAAACGGGGATATTACATTGACGGCCGCCGGACAAAAGAAGGCGGAAGACGTCTATGAAAAGCACCGGGTCTTTACGGATGCCTTCATTAAGATGGGTGCGCCGGCAAAACTGGCGGAAGAGGATGCCTGCCGCGTCGAGCACGTTGTCTCCGATGAACTGTTTGAGATCATCAAAAAATATTTCTCCGATCATTGAAATGACGCGGAATAAAAAGGGGAGCGCGGATGCGCTCCCTTATTTTGTAAGCCGGTCAAGGATGTCGAAATAATTGTCAAACGTCTTTGCACAGCAGGCGGCGTCGTCGATCGTGAGATTTCCCATCCGCAGGCCGATGAGGGAGAATGCCATGGCAACGCGGTGGTCGCCGAAGGTTTTTATCGTGCCGCCGCGTATGGGGGATGGCTCGATCGTCACGCCGTCTGCATGTTCGGTGACGGGAACGCCGAGCTGCGTAAGGTTTTGGACGATCGCACGGATGCGGTCGCATTCCTGTCTGCGGATATGTCCGATGCCTGTGATATGTGTGGCGGAGCGTGCAAACGGCGCAAGTGCTGCCACGGTGAGCGCCTGATCGGAACAGTTGCGCATGTTCTGCACAAAGCCGTCGTATGTTCTGACGTCTCTGCCGTCGGCGAGCAGTCCTTCGGGCGTTTCGGAAAAGAGAACGCCGCGCTCTGCAAGCATTTCGAGAAATTTTTTATCCCCCTGCAGGGTATCCGAATGGATGCGGCGCACGAGCACACGCGTTGAAAAGAGCAGCGCCATTGCATAGAAATAGCATGCTCCCGAAAGATCTGCCTCGATCTCGACAAGAGGCGGGTTATGGGGAGAGGGGATGACGCTGATCGTATTTCCTTCGCGATGGAAAGTTGCTCCGAATTTTTCCATGAGCAGCAGCGTCATGCGGATATAGCTGCCATCGGTGCGGCTGCCTGTCAGATGCAGCGTGAGCGGGTGGCTGATCGCGGCGGCGAGCAGCAAACCGCTCGCATATTGCGTGCTCAGGTCGGTGTCGACCGTGAGCGACTGCGCATGCAGTCCGTCCGAACGGATGCGGAAGGGGAAATGGCCGCGTTCGCCCTCATATTCGACGACAACGCCTGCGCGTTCCAGTTCTGCCAGAAGCTCCATGGGTCGCCTCTGCATCTGGGGAGAGGCCGACATTCTGTAATCGCCGCCGAGAACGGCGAGGACGGCGGTCAGAAACCGGGCGGCCGTGCCTGCAGAGCGGACGTCGAGTTCGGCGCTCTGTACGGGGATTTGCCCGCCGCAGCCTGAAACGCGCAGGCCGTTCTGTTCCCTTTTCCAGCGTATCCCCAGACGGGAAAGGCAATCGAGCAGAGCGCGCGTGTCGTCCGCATAGCTTCCGCATGCCAAAAATACCTCGCCTTTTCCGAAAGCGGCGAGAATGAGAGCGCGGTTGAGGAGGCTTTTGGAAGCGGGTACATCCGTCTGAATGAGATCGCGCGGCTGAAATTGTCTGACCCGATAGGCATTCATAT
>CAJFNH010000094.1 GCA_904394195.1 Candidatus Gallimonas caecicola | reverse complement strand
TAGCGCTGCGTCGCCTTGGTGGAAATAAATCCGGGCGCGATGCAGTTCACGTTGATGCCGTACTTGATCGCCTCCACGCCCAGCGCTTTCGTCAGCATGTTCAGCCCCGCCTTCGCCGCACAGTACGGTAACGCTTTTCTGCGGACGTATGTAACAATGCTGTGCACGGAACTGATATTGATGATCTTTCCGCGGATGTTGTTCTCGATCATGTTTTTCATCGCGATGCGCGAGGTGTACGCCGCCTGGCTCAGATTGAGCCTGACCTGATAATCCCAGTACTCGACGGGCATCTTCTCAAATCCGCCCTCGGGCATCTTCAGCGCGCCGCCCGCGTTGTTGATGAGCACGTCGATGTGCCCGAAGTCGCGGATGAACGCGTTCATCATCTCCTCCACCGCCGCGCTGTCCGCCACGTCGCACGCATAAACTTCCGCGCGCGCGCCGCACGCGCGCACTTCCTCGGCGACCTCCTGCGCCATTGCCACGTTCTTGTTTCCGTTCACGCCCACATCGTAGCCCTGCCGGGCGAACGCGATGGCGAGCGCCCGCCCGATGCCGTGCGACGAGCCGGTGATCAACACAGTTTTTCTCACTTTTCATACTCCTTTTGTGTTTTCATCCGTTTCAGGTGCTCCGAAACGGTATATAGTGCCAGAAATAAATGTTTTGGAAGGACGCCGCCCAGCTCCCCGATGAGCGCTGCCGCGCATGCGCGCATATCGTCGCTCTTTTCAAAGAACGTGCGAATAAATGCGTCGTAGCGCTGCGTGAGCGCAAGGCAGCTCTCCAGATACTCCCTGCAGGCGGCGCTCCCTTCGGCGACCGCCCCCATGGGATTGAAGGGATGGCCGCAGACGATCTTTTGCGCCCCCAGCTGCGCAAGACGGCGCAGACTGCGCTCGTAATCGTCCAGATACATGTACAGCGCCATGCCCTGCGTGTCCGTCCCGTTCTGCTGGACGCTGTCCCCCGTCAAAAGGGTGCCGCTCCCCTCATGCAAAAAACAGACGCAGTCATCGTCGTGTCCGCTCGTGCAGATGAGCCGCAGCCCGTCCACGCACTGCCCGTCGGAGAGCAGCTCGTCCGTCTCCACGCCCCGCAGCCCGTACGAGGGGGGCGGGCTGTCCTGCGGAAAGCGCTGCCGGATGGCAATGTTGTAGTGCAGCGGATCGCGCAGTTTGCGCGCCCCGCGCTCCGTGCAGGCGACGCGCGCGTGCGGGCAGAGCTCTTTCAGCCTGAAATGCCCGCCGACGTGGTCGCCGTGCGTGTGTGTATTCAGAAGAAGGGTGATATCCTGCGGCGCGAGCCCCAGCCTGCGCAGCGCGGGAAAGATGTATGTATCCACGCCCTGCGCGTCCGGTCCGCTGTCGATGAGCGCGACCTCGCGCCCGACGTGCAGATATACGCCCGCCCATATCCCGCTGAACGGGAGCCGCAGAAGGTAGAGCCCCTCCGCGATTTTTTCAAAGTTCACCTGTTGTGTCTGCATATTTTTCTCCGACCCATCGGTCTGCCGCCAGGATGCCCGCGAGCATGCTGCTCCCCGAGGAGTGGCCCGCCCGCACCAGCCTGAAGGCGGCGTCCGCGCGTACCCCGCGCAAAACGTCCGTGACAGGCGAGAACGCCCCGCCCCGCACGGCGCACCGCAGAAATTCTGCGGAGATCTGCGTCGTCGCCTCAAGCGAGGCGGCAACGGCGCGAAAGAGCGGCGCAAATTTTTCTGCCTGCCCCGCCTCGCGCACGGCATACAGCATCCCCACCAGAAAATCGTCTGCGTCGGGCGTCAGCCCCCTGCCCGCTCCGATCAATCCGGGAATGTACGCCGCAGCCTTTTCATAGTTTCCCTGCCCGATCAGGCAGAGCATTTCATCCAGCCGCACGTTCACCATGCGGCTCATCGCGTCGTCCGCGCGCCGGACAAGGCGGTCGGCAAACATGCCCCTTCCCTGCGTACGCAGCGCATGCTGCGCGGCGGCACGGTCAAACGGTCTGCGCGGCGGCGCTTCGGGCGCTGCGCGCGCCACAAAACACACGTCTCCCGCCTCCAGCCGCCCGTCACGATAGCGCGCCTCTTCCGCACGAAAGGAAGAGTCGCAGACGATCTCCTTCACGCACGGGCAGGAGACGGCAAAGTCAATCTCGCCGAACGCGGCGTCGCAGAGCATAAAGATGTCCGTACCGTCCTGAAAGTAGCACCCGCCCGAGGTTTTTGTGAGCAACCGCAGCCGCCGTTCGCCGCTGCCGAAGCGTTTTCCGAAGATGCACTCAATGCGCCGCATGCACCGCCCCGTATGTACGTTCCGCCACCATCTGCTCTTCGTCCGCAGGCACGATGAGCACGGTGACGCTCCCTTCGGAGATCTCCCGTATCGTACTTCCGCGCACCGCGTTTTTGCGTTCCGACAGAACGACTCCGAGCGCGGAGAGCTTTTCGCAGATCTTTTTGCGCAGAAAAACGGAATTTTCCCCCATGCCGCCCGTGAACACCAGCACGTCCAGTCCGCCCAGAAGAGCATAGAAGGCGCCCGCATACTTTACGGCGGCATACACGAACGCATCCACGGCGAGCATGGCACGCGCGTCGCGGGCGCGGTACGCCTTTTCCAGATCGCGCATATCGCCGCCCCCGCCCGAAATACCGCTCAGACCCGAGCGCGTGTTGAGCGCCGTCAGGATCTCCTCCTGTCCGAGCCCCTGTTCCTCCAGCCAGGGCAGCAGGGCGGGGTCGATCTCGTTGCAGCGCGCAACGTGGAAGAGCCCCGACTGCGGGGAAAACCCGAACGAGGAATCCACGCTCTTTCCGTTTTTGATGGCACAGACGGAGGAACTGCCGCCCAGGTGCATGGAAATGACCTTTTTCCCCGCGCCGTACAGCTGCTCGACGCAGCGCGCGACATAGCTGTGCGACGCGCCGTGATAGCCGTACTTCTGCACGCCGTAGCGCTCCCGCCATTCGTAGGGAAGGGGGAATACGCGCTTTTCCTCCGAGATGGTCATGTGAAATTCCGTCTCGAACGCCCCGACGAGCACGGCGGAGGGAAACATGCTGCGGAACATGCGGATGACGTCGAGATACGCCCTGTTGTGCGCGGGCGCCACCGTAAGTCCGCGTTCCATCACCCCGATGACGTCATCGTCGATGACGTGCGTGCCGTGATAGCCCTGCGCAAACACCGTCTTGAACCCCACGAGCAGCGGCGAGGAGACCCCGATGCCCTCTTCCGCGAGCGTGGCAAAGAAGAGCTCTACGCCCGCGCGGTAGTCCTGCACGTCGGAAAAGAAGCAATAGCGGTGCGCCGTATCTTCCCGGCGGCAGAATACCTCGGCGTCCCTGCGCCCGATGCCGCCGATCTTCATTCCGAACACGCGCTGCGCCTCCGGAAAGCGATAGAGCGCGAATTTCAGCGACGTGCTGCCCGCATTGCATACCAAAACATCCGTCATGATCTCTTCTCCCACTGTCCGTCGTTGAGCGCCGCGATCCTTTCAATGGCGGCCTTGGGCACGCGCTCCTGCGTGAGCAGGCCGTTCTTCTCCTGCATGACGTCGCAAAACTGCGTGACGCAGTAGCCGCAGCAGTCCTCAAGGGAACGGATGCCCTGCAGGATATCCCCCATGCGGGCGAGGAACGTCTCCTCGTCCTCCGCGCTCTTGCCGTACCCCCAGCCCCCGTCGGAGACGTCGCGCGCAAAGCAGATGCCCACGCACTCGCTGATCATAAAGGGGCGGCCGCAGTCGGCATAGCCCTTTGCAAAGGGGATGCGCGTATTGCGCACTCTGCCGCCGGAGAGGAACGCCGCAAGGTCAGCGTACGATTCGCGGATCTCCCTGCCGCTCGCGCAGTAATTGTGCGTGGTCAGCAGGTCGCTCTCGGTGTGTTCCCATCCGTCGTTGGAAATGACAAGGCGGTCGGGACAGAGCGCCTTCGTCAGCTCATAGACGCCGTGCACGAAGCGCTGTTCCGCCTCGGAAAAGGAAACGTGGGCAATGCCCCAGCTCTCGTTGAAGGGAACGAACGCCATGATGCACGGAAAGCTCCTGTACTGCATGAGCACATCCGTCCACTGCACGGCGAAGCGCGCGGCGCTCTCCCTGCGGTAGTCATACATGGAGGGCATCTCGCACCACAGGACCAGCCCGTACGCGTCGCAGTAATAGGCGAAGCGCTCGTCCTCGATCTTTTCGTGCATGCGCACGCCGTTGAAGCCCATCGCCTTGATCAGGCGCACGTCCTCTTCCATTTCCTGCGCCGTACCCGTCAGACCGCCCTGCGCATAGTACCCCTGATCGAGCACCATCTTCAGGTAAAAGTTGGTCTGAAAGTTGAGCCGCAGCGTTCTGCCCGCCGTATCGTAGCGCACGAGCGCCGAATAGGAGCCCACGGCGTCCGTGACCTTCCCCTTCTCCGTCAGCGTGTAGGTCACGTCGATGAGGTTGGGCGCCCCGGGAGACCAGTACTTGACGGGCAGGATCTTGTTTTTGTTGACGAGGCGAAGCGCGATCTCTCCGTAGCGGTCGGTGACGTCGGCGGTCGCCGCAGCGACCAGTCTGCCCTCGACGCTTGCCTCCACGCGCAGCTGCTGTCCCGGCTGCGGATGCGCGATCTCATAGCAGTAGCGGATACCGTCATGTTCCGTTTCGATCTCCTGCGAGACGCGCGCGATGTAGCTCGACGGCACCCGTTCCAGCCAGACGCTCTTCCAGATGCCCGTCGTCTCCGTGTAAAAGCAGGAGATGCTGCGCGGCGTCCAGCGCTGTTTGCCGCGCGGCTGCGCGGGGTCGGCGCGGTCCTCGCACCGCACGCTCAGGCGGTTTTCCCGCCGCAACAGCGCGGTGATATCAAAAGTGAAACGCGTGTAAGCGCCCTCGTGCATGCCCAGGAACATGCCGTTGAGCCACACCTTTGCCGTATAATCGCAACCGTCAAAGTGCAGAAGAACGCGTTCCCCCGCCCTGCGGCTGCAGGAAAAATGCCTCTCATACCAGACGACCGCGCAGGCGTCCTCCCTCCCTATCCCGCTTTTTGGGGTGTGATAGGAATAGGGAACGCGGATGCGCAGCGGATAATCGTGCCCCCGCTGCCACCGTTCGCGCTCGCCGGCGTCCTCTTCGTCGAACGCAAAGTCCCACTCTCCGTCCAGAAGTTCATAGTTGCCGCGCACGAACTGCGGGCGCGGATATCCCTCAACATAACATTTTGCATGTGCCACGGCGTTACCCCTTGATGCCCGTGATCGCAAGCGAGCCGACAAAGAATTTCTGGAAGCAGAGATAGACGACGAACAGCGGCAAGCAGGTGATGAAGGACGCGGCATACAGAAGCGGCTTGTCCGCATTGGTTGCAAAGGTGTACAGCTTGA
>CAJFNH010000093.1 GCA_904394195.1 Candidatus Gallimonas caecicola | reverse complement strand
TGACCGAGGCGTTCGAGGCATTTATCAAAAAAGATACGTCTGTCAAGAAGGACGTGCAGGAGCGCAACGCAAAGCTCTCCGACGCAAACCGTGCCGCCGTGGCATACCTTGTAAAACTTTCGGCGTCCTCCCTTGTCATGGAGGATGAAAAGACGATCTCCGGCCTGCACTATGTGCTCAACGATATCGTGCGCATCGGGGAGCTTGCCGATAACGTGACCAAATATACCGACCATTATGAAAATGACGGGCTCGTGTTCTCGGGCGAGTTTTTGAGCATGACGCAGGAAATGTATGAGAAGATCAGAAAGCTCTACGCTGCGTCGCTTGCGGCGTTCCTCGACAAGGACTTTTCCAAGCTCAAAGAGGTGGACGAGATCGAGGACGAGATCGACAATTACCGCCGTACGCTCGTCAACCGGCACATCAAGCGGCTGAACGAGGGCAGGTGCCAGCCGCAGAATTCAAGCGTATTCATCAATCTTGTGGGAAATCTTGAGCGCGCAGCGGACCATCTGACGTATGTTGCGCACTCCATCGAATAAATTATGAACGAACAGGTCTACTTACTGGAAGACGACGAGAGCATTTGCGATCTCGTACAATGCACGCTGGATATGCACAGCATTTCCTGCCGCACCTTTACCACCGTGAAGGCGTTCTCCGCCGCCATCGAGGAACACTTGCCCGATGTGGTGCTTCTGGATATCATGCTCTCGGACGGCAACGGTCTGGAAGTGCTCGAACGGCTCAAGGCGCGCTTTCCCGCGCTGTGCGTGATCATGCTCTCCGCGCTCGGCAAGGAGACGGACAAGGTCAAAGGACTCAACGCGGGGGCGGATGACTACATCGCAAAGCCTTTCGGCGTGCTCGAGCTTATCGCCCGCGTCAATGCGGCGCTGCGGCGCGTTCACAAGACGAATCTGCTGCGCATGGGGCAGCTTGTCATGAACAGCGAGAACATGACGGTACAGTACCGCGGCAAGGAACTTGATTTAAGCAATAAAGAATACCAGCTGCTCAAATACTTCATGCTCAACGAGGGCAAGGTGCTCCCGCGGGAGACCATCCTCACCGACGTGTGGGGGTATGACGGGGGCGAGACGCGCACGCTCGACAATCACATCGCCCGCCTGCGCAAGCTGGGACTCAATTTTGAGACGGTGTTCGGCGTCGGGTATAAATTTATAGCAGACTGAAAAGGGGCGTCGGCCCCTTTTTCCGAACGACCGGAGGAGCGCTATGAAAAAACGCATCATGTGGGTAGGGTTTGCCATCACGGCGATCGCGCTCATCGTCTTTTCCGTCATTTCCGCCGAGATCTATTACAACAGCACCATAGTTTATTCGCAGCGCTATCTGCGCGCCTATATGGCGGCGTTCGACGATACGCGCACTGCCGGCGAGCTGGATGCGGCGTATGCGCGGGAGCTCTCCGAAGCGTTGGGCGGCGCGCGCGTCACCTTTCTGACAGCGGAAGGAGAGTTTATCGCCGATTCGGAGGATGTGGACGAAGGGTCGCGTTCCATGCGCCCCGAGGTGCGTGATGCCATCGCTTCGGGCGAGGGCTTCGACGCGCGCATGTCGCAGACGCTGGGCGATACCTTTTTATACTATTGCAAACGCTTTGACGGTTACCTTGTGCGCATTGCCGAGCGCACGCAGTCGGTGTGGGGCATTTATCTTGACGCGCTTCCCGCCGTTGCCATCTTTCTGGTCGCGGACGCCGCCGTCTGTCTGCTTCTGTCCTATCTCTCCACGGGCTTTATTTTACGACCGCTCGAGCAGCTGGCAAAGGACGCCGCCTGCAAGAAGCGGGTGGAGCCGTCGGTGCCAGAACTCACTCCCTTCGCACAGCTCATCAACCGCATGAACGAGGATGCGGAAGAGCGCGTTGCCGAGATCGCGGAGGAGCGCGAACAGGTGGTGCGCGCGCAGCAGTCCAAGGATGAGTTCATCGCAAATGTCACGCATGAAATGAATACGCCGCTCACCTCCATCCGCGGGTTTGCAGAGCTGCTCGCTTCGGGCGGGCTGGATAAGGAGCGCGCGCAGCGCGCGGCACAGACGGTGCTCACGCAGAGCGAGCGTCTGCAGAGCCTGGTCGCCTCCATCATCAATTACAGCGAGATCGACAGCGAGGATCTGCCCGTCTACGAGGTGGACGCGTCCCATATCGCCCGCGAGACGCTTGCGGCGCTCACGCCCGAGTTCCGCGAAAAGAAGGTGGTGCTGCTCTCGGAGATCAAGGACAACGTGCTGCTCATGAGCCGGCAGGAGCGCGTGACGGAGATCTTCGGCAACATCATCCGCAACGCCATCCGTTACAACCGCGAGGGGGGGAGCGTCTCCGTGCTTCTCACGCAGCAGGAGTTCACCGTTTCGGACACCGGCATCGGCATTGCGCAGGAAAATCTCGAACGCATCTTCGACCGCTTTTTCACGGTGGACAAGTCGCACAACGGCAAGAACGGCGGGTTCGGGCTCGGGCTTTCCGTCGTCAAAAAACTGTGCAAAAAGCAGGGCTGGCAGCTCACGGTGGAGAGCAAGGAGGGCGCAGGAAGCACCTTCCGCATCGTATTTTCCGAAAATACAGCCGACGTAACGCAAGATTAAGGACAAATTTTGTATAAAAATCTCCGCGGGGGCTTTTCCTGCGGAGATTTTTGTGCTATAATAGGGGAGAAGATCGTTCCTGTTCGGGCGAAGGAGAAAGGAATATGAAGATCACCATTTCTAAAGAAAACGGCGTTCCCGTTCAACAGGGAAGCATGGGGATATTTTTTGAAGACATCAATTACGCGCTGGACGGCGGGCTGTATGCCGAGTTGCTTGAAAACCGTAACTTTGAAGCGAAAGACGCGCACGGCAGCATCGGCAATTATACGGTCGTGAATGACGGCAGCTATGCGTGGGAGGTGTATCCCGCGGGCGCGCCCGTCGCGCTCAAGGTCAAGGATGACCGTCCGCTCTATGTGGAAAACCCGCACTACCTGCGCGTTGTCACGCAGAGGGAGGGCTGCGGCGTGGCGAACAAGGCGTACGACGGCGTTTTTCTGAAAAAGGGCGAAACGCTCCGCCTTTCGTTCTGGGTGCGCTCGTATGACTACCGCGGCACCGTGCGGGCAGGCGTCTATGCGCGCGGGGGAATGATTTTTGAAGTGAAATGCAAGCCCCGCGCGGACGGAAAGTGGCACAGGTACGCTTTTCGTGTGCGCGCAAAGGAGGCGTGCGAGGGCGCGCAGTTCCGTTTTACCCTGGATAAAGCGGGCGCGGTGCACATCGATAACTTTTCCCTCATGCCCGAGGATGCCGTTTTCGGCGTGTTCCGCCGCGACCTTGCAAAGCTGCTCAAGGAGCTGCGCCCCGGCTTTGTCCGTTTTCCGGGCGGTTGCGTGGTCGAGGGGAACACGCTCGCAAACCGCTATCAGTGGAAGCTGTCCGTGGGACAGACGGAGCGCAGGCGGCACAACTGGAACCGCTGGGCGGTGCACGGCGCAACGGAAGAGGGCGATTTCCGCTCGCCCTTCTCCCATTACGGGCAGACGCTGGGCGTGGGCTACTACGAGTACTTCCTGCTGTGCGAATACCTGAATGCCAAGCCGCTCCCCGTCGTGGGGTTGGGGCTCGCCTGCCAGTACATGTCGAAGGAGGCGGTCGGCGTGGACGATCCCGAACTGGAGACATATATTCAGGAAGCGCTCGACGTGGTGGAATTCGCCAACGGCGGCAGAGATACCGTCTGGGGCAGGGTGCGCGCCGAAATGGGGCACCCCGAGCCCTTCGGTCTGGAATATCTGGGGCTGGGCAACGAGCAGTGGCAGACGGAGGAAAGTGATTTTTACCGCCGCTTTGAGCTGTTCTCCGCCCGTGTGCGGGAAAAATATCCCGAGATCAAAGTCATCGGCACGGTGGGGCCGGACGTCGGCACGCCCCGCAACCGCCAGGCTTGGGCATGGACGCTCAAGCAACTGGAAAAGGACGAAGCCTTCGTGTATGCCTCGGACGAGCACTTCTATGTCCCGCCGCAGTGGCTGTATGAGCATACGGATATGTATGACAAATATCCCCGTGCAGGTAAGGTTTATGCGGGCGAATATGCGGCGCATGTCGAGGGGGCGGCGGCCAGGCTCTCGCCGGAGGCGAACGTCTGGGAGGGCGCCCTTGCCGAAGCGGCGTTCATGACGGGCATGGAGCGCAATGCGGACGTCGTGGTCATGAAGTCGTACGCTCCGCTCTTCGCGCGCATCGGATATGCGCAGTGGAGCCCCGACCTCATCTGGTTCGACGCAAAACAGGCGTTCGGCTCGGCAAATTACCATGTGCAAAGGATGTATTCCTTGCTGACGGGGGAAGTCTCCTATCCGACCGTGACGGATGGGGCGGGCACCTACGCCTCGGCGACCTCCTCGGGCGATCTCACCTATGTCAAAGTGGTCAATGCCACGGCGCAGCCGGTCACGGCGGACGTGGAGGCGGACTTCGACTTCGGCGAGATGCTGCGCGTGGTGCAGATGAAGGGGGAACTTGCCGACTGCAATACGGCGGCGCAGCCGCAAAAGCTCGTTCCCGTTGAAGTGGCGCCCACGGCGGCAAGGACGGTGGAGCTGCCGCCCTACAGCTTCTCGGTGCTCGTGTTCCGCAAATAAAAAAGGGGACCCGCGGCGGGGTCCCTTTTATTGTATCGTCAAAGCGCGCCGATCGCGCCCGCGAACAGTACGGTATCGTAGCGGTCGCACAGAAGGAAGCCGAACGCCCGGTCAACGATGAAGTCGAGGTAGACTTCCTCATACTCGTCCGGTCCGGGGTCGCCCGCCGCAGGCAGAACGGTCGCCGCCGCGCCCTCGATGCCTTTCTCGTCGACGGTGAGCGTTGCAACGTGCCTGACGCCTGTGCAGTACGCTCCCTCATCGGTCAGCGCGGTGAGGTCGCTTTGCGCGGGGGAGAACAGGTCGGTGACGCCGAACGTTTCGGCAAGGACTGCCGTCGCGTCCGCGTCGCAACTTGCCGAAAAGGCGGGGAAGAGGCAGCGCGTGTAATAGCGGATGCGGTTTTCCTCGTCTACGGCGGCGTAGTCGGTGACGGCGGCAAGCTCGGAGAGGGCTTCTGCCGTCATCACGTCGTCCACCGTATAGCCCTCCTTGGGAAGAAGGAACTTGATCTTGTAGCCCGCAAAGGTGTCGGCGTGGAAGGAGGTGAACGTCGCGCCCTCGTACGCCCTGCCCGCTTCATGGTAGCCGCGCAGGAAGGGAAGGGTCACGCCGTTCCCGTAGCGGTCGTTGAACACATAGTCGCCCGCCGTGGGCAGATCGTCGCCGTACCCGTTCCAGACGTCCTTGAGATACAGCGCGTTGACGAGCGCAAAGACCGTCTCCTCGGACAAAAGAAAGC
>CAJFNH010000092.1 GCA_904394195.1 Candidatus Gallimonas caecicola | reverse complement strand
GCCCTGGACATCGACATGTACCTGCGCATCGAGACGGAGCTCTACCTCAAGCGGCTCATCGTGGGCGGGTACGAGAAGGTGTACGAAGTGGGGCGGATCTTTCGCAACGAGGGCATGGATTCCTCGCACAATCCCGAGTTCACCACCATCGAAATGTACCAGGCGTACGTTGATTACCGGTACATGATGGACTTTATCGAGGGGCTGTACAAGCATGTCGCGCAGGCGGTGTGCGGCACGCTGCGCGTGCCCTTCCGCGGCAACGTCATCGATCTTTCGAAGTGGGAGCGGCTGACGATGACGGAGGCGGTGAAAAAATACGCGGGCGTGGACTTTTCCGCCATCTCCTCCGACGAGGAGGCGCGCGCCGCCGCGAAGGAGCACGGCGTGGAGCTCGAGACGGGCAAGGACAGCAAGGGGCACGTCCTTTCGGCGTTCTTCGACGCCTTTGTCGAGGACAAGCTCATCCAGCCCACCTTCATCTACGACTACCCCGTGGAGATCAGCCCGCTTGCCAAGCGCAAGCCGGAGGACTCTTCCATGACCGAGCGCTTTGAGTACTTCATCTGCGGCATGGAGATGGGCAACGCCTTCTCCGAGCTCAACGACCCCATCGATCAGCGCGCGCGTATGGAGGCACAGGCGGCGGCAAAGCGCGCGCAGGGCGCCAACGCCCAGGTGGACGAGGAGTTCCTGAACGCGCTCGAATACGGCATGCCGCCCACGGGCGGACTGGGAATGGGCGTCGACCGCCTTGTCATGCTGCTCACGGACAGTGCGAGCATCCGCGACGTACTGTTGTTCCCCACGATGAAACCCAAAAAATAAAACGCGCGGGGCACGGAGGTTTTCCGTGCCCTTTTGAAAAAGGAGGGCTGTCTTGGACGCTCGCATCACCAAACAGAGGCTCGGCAATCTCATCTCTTATGACTGGCTGAAGATGCTCGTCACCATCGTTTGTTTCGTGCTCGTGCTCGTTCTGCTTTTCACCATGACGGCGACCCGTCCCAGGAACACGCAGGAGTACGGCGTTTATGCCTATACCGACCTTTCGACCACCTCGTCCTTTTCCAACCTGGGTGAAACGCTCCTTGAGCGCGACGTCTTTTCCTATGATATCCTCGCCGTTTCATCGGAGGGCTTTTCGGGCAACAACTATGCATCGGCGACCTATTCGGCGCGCCGTGCGGCGGGGCAGGGCACCGTCATGCTGCTCACCGACAACCGTGTCTATCAGACGGACGAGAACGGGGAGCCCGTTGTTGAGACGGAGTCCCAGCTTTACAGCTTTACGGGCGGCGTGGCGTTCAACGCCCCGGGCGCCATCACCACGACGTACGACACCGTGTACTATCTGCAGCTGTGCGAGGAGTACCTCGTGCAGTTCTTTGGCGGGGACTGGGCGGAGAGCGACGACTTTGACGGCGAAAAGACGCCCGAGGAGAGCTTTGCCCGCAACGAAGGCGACAAGCGCTACAAGACGGACGAGCAGAGAGCGCAGGGGCTGGAGGACGAGCGCGCCCGCCTTTTAAAACTGCGCGAGGACTACCTTGCGGTGCGGGAGGCGTTTGAAAACGGGACGTTCACGCACACGGCGTATGAGGATGCGGAAAACGAGGGGGAGACGGTGCATCTGGGCATCAACATCGGCGGGCTCAACCGGCTCACCGATCTCGTCTATTACACCGATTCCGCGGGCACGCGCACGACCAGGAACGTCAACCTCGTCATTCTTTATAACGACTATCTCTACGGGAACGATCTCAACTTCGAGACAGTCTCCTTCCTGCGCTATCTGCTGGATACCTACGCATGACATGCCGCATCGCGCGCATGCTGCGCGCGCAGAAAAAGCACATCTCCTTTCACACGCCCGGGCATAAACGGGCGGGGGAGGACATCACCGAGCTGTCCTATTCGGACGACCTGTCCGACCCGACGGGCGTCATCGCCCTGGCGCAGGCGGACGCCGCCGCCATCCTGGGCGCGGACGCCGCCTTCTTTCTGACGGACGGCTCGACGTGCGGCGTCTACTCCATGCTCTATGCGCTGCGCACGCGCGGCGTGCAGACGCTCGCCCTGCCCGTCTATGCGCACAAGAGCGTGACGTACGCGTGCGAAGTGCTGGGGCTCATCCCCTTTTTCATCCCGCAGGACGTGGAGGCGGGCATCCCCCGTCAGCCCTCCCTCCGGGCGATGGAGGCATCGCTCGCGCACGCGGACGCCATGCTGCTCACCTCGCCCGATTACTACGGCTTTCTTCCCGACCTTGCCGCGGCGCGCGCCGTGTGCGCGGCGGCGGGCAAGCCCCTTGTCATCGACGGGGCGCACGGGTCGCACCTGCACGGCACCCCCGGGTATGCGGGCAACTTTGCCGATATGTGGGTGGACGGCGTGCACAAGTCGCTCCCCGCGCGCACGCAGGGGGCGGTTGTGTGCGCCAAGGGGACATGGACGGGCCCGCTCGCGCAGGGAGCGGAACGCTTCCGCACCTCTTCGCCCTCCTATCCCATTCTGGCGAGCATCGAATACGCCGTCAAATATCCGCGCAACCTTTCCATCGAGGGGGCGGCGCAGGCGGCAAAGCGCACCCTCGGCGCGCTGGAAAACGACGACTGGACCAAGATCGTCCTCCCGTTCGGGGAAAAAGCGGACGAAGCGCAGGCGGCGCTGGAGCGCCGCGGCGTGTATGCCGAGTTCAACGACGGGAACTATCTCATGTTCTATCTCTCCCCCGCCACGCGGGCGGGGGAGCTCAAAAAGCTCGTCCGCCTCGTGCGCACGCTCCCGCGCGGAGAGGTGCGCGGCGAGCGCCCCGTCGCGGGCATGGTGGGGAGCAAGACGGTCATGGTGCCCCTTGACGAGGCGGTGGGGCGGGTATGCGCGCGCGCCTGCGGCGTCGTGCCGCCCTGCATCCCGCTCATCGCCGAGGGCTGCGTGGTCACGGCGGAGGCGGCGGCGCGGCTGAAGGCGGCAGGGCATACCTTCGGCCTTGTGGAAGGCAGGATGGAAGTATTCGAAGGGGAGGAGTAGGCGATGCGGCAGCTCTTTCGCACGACAACGGCATACCGAGCCATCGCCGAGAGCGCCTCGCGCGGCGAGTGCGCCCACTTCACGCTGGTGCTCTTTCCCGACGCGGTCTATCTGCGCGCCTATCTCACCGAGTGCGCGAAGGCATTCTTTGGCGCGCAGGAAGGCTCGCGCATCGCGCGCCTCATCGACGCCGGGAGCTTTTCCGACTGCCTCATTTATCCCGTCGCGGGCGGCAAGCTGACGGCGGAGGCGGCGGGCGCCATCACGGACGAGAGCCTTCTGCGGCCCGTTGAAGGGGAGAAGAAGCTCTTTGTGCTGGACGCCTTCCACACGGTCACGCCGCTCGTGCAGAACAAACTCTTAAAGCTGCTCGAAGAGCCGCCCGCGGGCGTGTACTTCCTCGCGGGGGCGACTGCCGAACATGCCGTGCTCTCCACCGTGCTCTCCCGCGCCAACGTCCGGCGCGTTCCTCCTTTTTCGGAGGGGGAGACGGCGGCGGCGCTCGCGCGCATGCACCCCGGCGCGGAGGGCGTCGGCGCAGCGGCGGCGGCATGCGGGGGCGTGCTCTCCGTCGGCGAGGCACTGCTCGCGGGCGGAGGGGAGGACTTCCGCCTTGCCCAACGGTTTCTTTCGGGCAAGAACATGGCGCAGGTGTGCCGCGCCGCGGGCGAGCGGGGCAAGACCTTCTTTGCGGCGCTGCGGCTCGTCCTGCGCGACGTTCTGCTGCTGCGCACGGGGCAGGAGAAGTATGCCGTGCTGCCCGCCGGGCAGCTCCGTCCGCTGGCGGAGCGCTATCCCGCGGGGGCTGCGGCTGCCGCGATCGGGCTGTGTACGGACGCGGAGCGGGAGATATCGTTCAACGCCAATCCCGCGCAGGCGGCGCTCACGCTTGCCCTGCGCATGGAAGAAACAAGAAAAGCATTTGAAAAATACGCGCCATAGGGCGCTTTGTGCAGCGGCGCTGCGGCTGCACGCGTGACGGGAGGTCATTGTATGACGGAAGTTGTCGTAGTTAAATTCAAACGGGGCTGTAAACCCTATTATTTCGGCGCGGGCGGCTACACGCTTGCGAAGGGACAGGGCGTCATTGTGGAGACGGCGCGCGGGCTGGAGTATGCCGTCGTCGTCGATCCTGCCCGTCAGGTGGAGGAGGACAGCCTCGTCCAGCCCCTCAAGAACGTGGTGCGCCCCGCGACCGGGCGCGACGAAGAGACGGTCGCCGAACATGAGGCGCGCCGCGGCGAGGCGATGCGCATCTGCAAAGAGAAAATTGAGGCGCACGGCCTTCCCATGAAGCTCATCGACTGCGAGTTCACCTTTGACGGAAGCAAGGTGCTGTTCACCTTTACGGCGGAGAGCCGCGTCGACTTCCGCGAGCTGGTGCGCGATCTCGCCTCGGTGTTCCATCTGCGCATCGAGCTGCGCCAGGTGGGCATCCGCGACGAGGCGCGCATCCTGGGCGGCATCGCTCCCTGCGGCAGGGAGGTGTGCTGCGCCGGCTGCATGCCCGAGTTCAAAAAGGTGAGCATCAAGATGGCGAAAAACCAGGGGCTCTCCCTCAACCCGGGCAAGATCAGCGGGCTGTGCGGAAGGCTGATGTGCTGCCTTGCCTATGAGGACGATTATTATGCCTCCGCCTGCAAGCAGGTGCCCAAGCTGGGCGCGTTCGTTTCCACGCCGGAGGGCAAGGGCTCGGTCGTCTCCGTCAACATGCTCAAGATGGAGGTGCGCGTCAAGATCGAAAGGGAGGGCGCGCTCGTCTACCGCGACTTCCCCGCCGATCAGGTGCAGCGCGCCGAGCCCGACCGCGGTGAAAAACCCGTGCGCGCCGAGGGCGAGGCTTCCGGAGAAGCGCAGGAGGAGGACGCACGCGAACGCCGCAACAAGGCAAAACAGCCGCCCCGTCAGGGCGGGCAGGGCGCGGGAAACGGCTCCGGGCGCGACAAGAGGCCGGACCGCCGCGATCGTCCGAAGGGGAAGGGAGGCGCGCCCGCTCCCGACCGGTCCCCGGAGAAAAATTCCTGAAAATCCCGCAAGCAAATTCGGGCAAAAGACTTTACGCGGAAAAAAAGTTGTGATATAATATCATCAAAGATATATCGGAGGTAATCGAAATGGCACATGTGATTTCGGATGAGTGCATCTCCTGCGGCGCTTGCGCAGACACCTGCCCCGTCAACGCGATCGCTCCCGGCGATACGAAGTACGTTGTCGACGCCGATGCCTGCATCGATTGCGGCGCCTGCGAGGACGGCTGCCCTGTCGGCGCGATCAAGGCGGAGTAAAAGAACTAACAGCCATTCTCATCGGGAATGACGGAAAAACCCGCGGTCAGCCATGCGCTCCGCGGGTTTTTCCGTGG
>CAJFNH010000091.1 GCA_904394195.1 Candidatus Gallimonas caecicola | reverse complement strand
ATTGAGCTTTGCCGCTGCAGATTCGCTCTTGACGTCGATCTTCCAGCCCGTGAGGCGCGCCGCAAGACGGGCGTTCTGGCCGTCTCTGCCGATGGCGAGCGAGAGTTTGTCATCGGGAACGACGGCAATCGCGGACTTTTCGCTCATCTGCGTGACGGAGAGCACCGTTGCGGGCGAGAGCGCCTTTGCGATGAACTCGAGCGGATTTTCGCTCCAGAGGATGATGTCGATCTTCTCGCCGCCCAGTTCGGCAACGACGGCGTTGACGCGGGCGCCCTTGTTGCCCACGCATGCGCCCACCGCGTCCACGCGCGGATCTTCAGACATGATCGCCATCTTGGTGCGATGCCCCGGCTCGCGGGAGATGCCCTTGACCACAACGGTGCCCGCCTTGATCTCGGGCACTTCCTCCTCAAACAGGCGCTTGACCAGTCCGGGCGCCGCGCGGGAGACGAGCACCTGCGCGTTTCTTCCGCCGCTCTTGACGCGCTTGACATAGACTTTCAGCCGATCGCCCGTGGCATAGCGCTCGCCCGGCACCTGATCCTGCGGCAGCATGAGTCCTTCGATCTGCCCCTTGCCAAGCTCGACATATACATTTCGCGCGTCCACCTTGCGCACGAGCCCGCTCATGAGTTCGCCCTCCTTATCGGAGAACTCGGACAGCGTGTTGTCGCGCTCCGTTTCATGGATCTTCTGCAGGATGACCTGCTTTGCCGTCTGCGCCGCGATGCGCGTGAAGTCCTTGGGCGTAAATTCATCGGTCAGAACGTCGCCCACTTTGGCGCTCTTCTTGATCGTTTGCGCTTCTTCAAGCGAGATCTCGCCCTCGCCCAGTTCCTCGGCGTCCGAAACGGTGCGCTTGAGAAAGAAGCGGATGGTGCCCTTTTCGGGATTGAGCTTGACTTCCACGTTCCCGCCCTCGCCGATATATTGCTTTTTGTAGGCGGAAGCGAGCGCCGTCTCGAGCGCTTCGATGAACGTCTCTTCGCTGATGCCCTTTTCGCGCTCCAGATCGGCGAGCGCCGCAAAGAAATCCTTGTTGATCATAGTTTTCTCCTTATTTTATCCGGCCGCTTTCCACGGCACGCCCGCAGGCGTCATACTTCGATGAGCAGACAGACCTTTGAAGTCTTGTCAAAGGGAATGCGCAGCTCTCCCTTTTTTGTTCCGAGCACGATCTCGCCGCCCTCAAAGGCGAGCAGGGTGCCCTCGTGGTACTTGGCGCCCGCATAGGGCGCGTACAGGTGCACCTCGATCTCTTCGCCCATATGCCGCGCAAAGTCGCGCTCCGTTTTAAAGGGACGGTCGAGCCCCGGCGAGGAACAGTTGAGCGTGTACGCCGCGCCATAGGTTGGGTCGAGCTCGTCGAGCGCCGCATCCGCCGCATGGTGGAATTTTTCGCACAAGTTGAGGTCGACGCCGCCGGGCGCATCGATGACGAGCGTTAAGGAGCGTTCGCGGTTGTTCCACACCGCCTCAAGGAGCTCGGCGCCCACCGACTGCGCAACGGGCGCAAGGTACTCCTCCACTTCCTTCATGGGTTTTACGTTCATGTACGCCTCCCGCAGGAAACTTTTCCTCATACAAAGAATGAGAGCGGAGACCCGCTCTCAATCCACTTCAGATTAAGATCATTATCAGTTTACCACGTTCTGCAAAAAAATGCAAGCATTTCCGCAAACTATTTTTTCTCAATCGAGCTTCTGTGCGATGCGCGCAAGTTCAAGAAATACCTTTGCGGTGACAAAGGCGTCGTCAAACGCGCGATGGTGGTGGAAGGTGAAGCCGAAATAGTCGGCAACGTCGTTGAGGCGATTGTGCGGAAGGCGGAGCGTACGCTGCGACATGACCATGGTATCGTACTGCTTCTGGTCGAACAGGAAGCCCTCCTGCTCGCCGTAATAGCGGATGAACTTGTAGTCGAACTGCACGTTATGCCCCACGAGCGCGCAACCCGCCGCAAACTTGTAAAAATCGGCGAGCACATCCCCCACGGCGGGGGCGCCCACGAGCATATCGTCCGTGATGCCCGTGATGCCGATGATCTCCTCCGAAAGGCGCACAGGACAGGCGACGAAGGTGGAAAACTTTTCCGAAATGCGCCCGCTATGTATTTTGACGGCGCCCAGTTCGATGATATGGTCCATCCCGCCCATCGCAGGCGAATTGTTGAGGCCCGTCGTCTCCAGGTCGAACACGACGAAATCCTGCTGCGTTACGACGGCAGGCAGAGGCTTCCCCTCGAACAGCGTGCTCTGCACATAGTCGGAGACGGGCGCGGGGAACACGGTGCGGTACTGCGCGGGAACGGGACGGGAAGGACGCTCTTCCGGCACGAAGCCCTCCGGCGCATGGCCGAGGTCCACCTGTTTTGCCCGGAAGGAAAGACCGCCGTTGAAGATCTCGTTATCGCCCGTCAGACACACGCTGTCCCCCTGTTTGAGCGCGCGCACCTTATCGACGGTCGCCTTTTTGGAGAAATAAGAACAGCGGAGCTGCCCCGTGGCGTCGGAAAGCGTGATGGAAAAATAGGGTTTTCCCGCCTTGGTCGCCCGCTCCTCGATATAGCCGATCGTACCGCAGACGGTGACGTTCTGCATTTCCTTGACAAAATCCGCCAGATATATTGCGCTGTGCGGTTTGGCGCCGTCGATGGGCACATATCCCTCGACGGGAAAGAAGCGGGGAGACGTGATGTACTCCTTTTCGGGCGAAGCGGCGTGTTCGATCTCGCCGCGCTCCTTTTCCACAAAACGCACTTCGCCAAACCACGTTCCGCAAAAGAAGCGCGCCAGTTCGGTACTCACCGCATCGAGGATGCCGTCCCCGGTCATGCGATCGCGCTCCAATTCCCCTACCGAGATATAAAATCTTCCGCCGCCCTCGTCCAGCTCGACGGCAATGTCGTCAGGGTCGACGAACGCCGCCACAGCGGGAAAACGGGTGCGCAGGATGTCCGCCACCGCGCGTCGGACGCCCGCCTCGTCCGGCAGCGATTTGATCAGATTCACCTGAGCGGTGAACCCCTCCGGCACATATTTTTGGGAAACGCCGCGGGCATATTCCTTATCTTCCGGCGAATAGGCAGTGTCCGTCACGAGAAAGAAGGTCACCGTCCGCCGCGAAACTCCGATCTTACGCAGCACCGCCCGGACAAGCCCGGGACTTTTGCGTATTTCTTCCAGATACTCTTTGCTCTTCATCCGATCAGTTCTCCGAGCCGCTCAAAAAAGACGCGCTCTGCATCCTGCTTTGCGATGCGCTCATCCTCCCTGCCCTTCTGCATGATGACGCAGTACTCCTCGCCGCCCGCAATGCCCAGGTCGCACCCGCGCGCCTCGCCCGGTCCGTTGACCACGCAGCCCATGACGGCGACCTTCAGTTTTTTGCGGACGCCCCTCACGCGCTCCTGCACGCGTGCGGCAAGCCCGATACAGTCATAGCGGCACCTGCCGCAGGTGGGACAGGCAACCACTTCCACATAGTCTTTTTCCAGCCCGCAGGCGCGCAGGATGGCGTGCCCCGCGTACACCTCCTCGACGGGATCTGCCGAAAGGGAGACGCGGATGGTCTCGCCGATGCCTGCAAGCAGCAGGGCACCGATGCCCACACTGCTCTTGATGACGCCCGTCTCCTTTGTACCCGCCTCGGTCACGCCCAGGTGCAGGGGATAGTCGCAGCGGCTGCGTAGCAGCGTGTATGCCTGGACGGTGAGCGGCACGTCGGACGCCTTGACGGAGACGACGATATCCTCTACGCCGCAGCGCTCGAGCACCGCGACGTTGGCGAGCGCGCTCTCGACCAGCGCCTGCGCGCTCCGCCCGTATTTTTTCAGATGCTCTTTTTCGATGCTGCCCGTATTCGACCCGACGCGCACGGGGATATGGTGCGCCTTCAGACAGTCGGCAACGCGCGCGATCTCGCGCTCGTCGCCGATGTTGCCGGGGTTGATGCGCAGCTTGTGCGCGCCGTTTTCCACCGCGAGCACGGCGAGCCGCGCCGAAAAATGCACGTCCGCCACGACGGGGATGCGCGTGCGCGCCGTCACCTCGCGCAGAGCAAGCGCGTCGGCCTCGTCCGCCACGGCAACGCGCGCGATCTCGCATCCCGCGTCCTGCAGGGAAACAATTTGAGCGACGCACCTGTCTACGTCGCTCGTCTTTACCGTTGTCATACTCTGCACGGCGATGGTACCGCCGCCCAGAAGCGCCCCACCGACGCGCACCTTGCGGATCATTTGCCCTTTGTTTCCTCTTCCTTCTTTTCCATCATCGTCTGCAATTCCGCCATGAAGGAAGAAATGTCCTTGAAGGAACGATAGACGGAAGCATAGCGGACATACGCCACCTCGTCCAGCTTCTGCAGCCCTTCCATCACCATCTCGCCGATCTTCTTGGAAGAGACCTCCTGTTCCATCGAATTGTAGATGCGCTTGGCGATATCCTCGGCAAGTTCGTCGATCTTCTCGATGGGAACGGGGCGCTTTTCGCACGCCTTGATGACGCCGCGCTTGATCTTCCCCAGATCGAATGCCTGGCGGGTGCCGTCGTTCTTGACGACCAGGATGGGCGCGACCTCGATGGTCTCATACGTTGTGAAACGCCGCCCGCAGCCCATGCACTCACGGCGGCGGCGGATGGTGCGCTCGTCATCCGCCGAGCGCGAATCGATGACTTTGCTCTCCGTACAGTTGCAATACAGGCAGCGCATAATGCTTTCTCCTTCCTCCGATCGGTATATTTAGTGCCCTCTTTTTTGCATTATACCATATTTGCTTCATTTTGTAAAGGGTTTGGAAAGAAATGGGGTGAAAAGACCGGAATTTATGCACATTCCCTTGCAAGTTTTTGTAAACAATGCTATAATAATATAAATACTTTAACAGGATAAAACGATGAGCCGGGTAGAACAATGGAATTCCCTTGTGAAGGATGTGCAAAACGCAAAAACGGCGCGCGAAGATGCCGTTCAAAGTCTATGGGAAGATATCTTTTCTGACACATATTACTTCGGATATTCCAGACGCAAAGGAGAGGTCGACGCGCACAGATCCATTCAAATCGGCTCCGGGATGCGCACCATCCCGGATATCATTATCAGAGACGCGGAAAACCGGACTGACCTTTTTGTTGTTGAGCTCAAACAGCATTGCGCGCGTTTTGACGAATCATACAAACAGCAGCTCTTCAGCTATATGCGTCTGCTCGGGCTGTCCGTCGGCATCCTGATTTGCGACCGCCTTCACCTGTATTACTGCATAAATTCCTCTGAAACCATTGATCTTTCCATCGGTTTTACGCAGAACAACGAGTTAGGCATACAATTTTTACAGCTGTTTTCAAAAGGCAATTTCAATCCGGATACCGTCAGACAATTCATTGAAAGCCACAAAAAACGAGAACAGCATATCGACGCCCTGCTCAGATAGGTACTGC
>CAJFNH010000090.1 GCA_904394195.1 Candidatus Gallimonas caecicola | reverse complement strand
ATAGACGCGGTACGCGGGCGATCCCTCCAGAGCGCGCACAAAGGCCGTTGTTGCCGCAAGCAGTTTCCCGGCGATCTCTTCCCGCCGCGCCTTTATGATGAGCGCGCCTTCGAACAGCGAGCAGATGGCGGGGTAGGAGAGCGTTCCACTCTCCAGGCGGTCGGGCAGAAAGGCGGGCATGCCCAGGTCGTAGCTCTCGCTTCCCGTTCCGCCGAACAATACGGGGTCGGGATCCAGCCGGTCGGAAAGCAGAAGGGCGCCCGCGCCCTGAATGGCGAACAGTCCCTTGTGCCCGGCAAGAGCGAGCGCGTCGATCCCCGTCTCGCGCATGGAAATGGGCAGGTGCCCCGCGCCCTGCGCGCCGTCGGCAATGAGCAGCACCCGTTCGGGCAGAAGGGCGCGCAGGGCGTGCAGGTCTGGCGCTTCCCCCGTCACGTTGGAGGCGGTCGTCACGCAACATGCCCTTGTTTCGGGGCGCACGAGCGCGGCGATCGCTTCGGGCAGCAGCCTGCCCTCCGTCAGGGGCGCCACGTCATAGGGAATGCCCCGCGCCGCGCGCAGGTGCTCGAGCGGACGCAGTACGGAATTGTGTTCAAGGCAGGTGGTCACAACGTGATCGCCCTTGCGCAGCGTGCCCAGCAGGGCGATATTGAGCGCTTCGGTGCAGTTTTTTGTAAAGACGACCCGTTCAAAGCCGTAGCCGCCGAACAGATCGGAAAGCAGCTCGCGGCAGGAGAGCACATGCTGCGCGCAGGCGACGGAGCGGGCATGCCCGCTCCGTCCCGGGTTGGCGCACGCCTTCATTGCGGCGAGCACGGCATTCATCACGGAGGCGGGTTTTTCGCCGCCCGTCGCGGCGTTATCGAGATAGATCATATCCCTATATATACGAAAGTGAGGAAAGAATCATGACAATGCTTGCGGTGTTCCGCTCACGGGCGCAAGCCCTTGACGCGATCTCCCGTCTGGGCGGTGCAGGGGTGCCTGCGCAGGCAGTTTCCACCCCCAAAGAGGCGGGCTACGGCTGCGGTCTGTCCGTGCGTTACGATGCCCGCTTTCAGGCGCGCGTTGCCGTGCTCATGCGGCAGCGGGCGTATTCATCGTTCGCAGGATATCTCCGCTCATGCGGTGCTTCCTTCGTGCGCGTTTGACTTGCCTTTTCGGGCAGAGCGTGCTATAATGGGCATATGCGCACAAGTGATGAGATTTTAGACAGGCTTGAACAGCTCTATCCGGACGCGGCGCCTGCGCTGCATTTTTGCTCGCCTTATGAACTTCTCGTTGCGGTCATCCTCTCCGCCCAGTGTACCGACGAACGGGTGAATAAGGTGACGGCAGAGCTGTTCAGAACATACAATACGCCGGAAAAGATGCTCACTCTTTCGCAGGAGCAGTTGGAACGTTACATTTTTTCGTGCGGGTTTTACCACAATAAGGCGGCGCATATCCTGTCTGCTTCGCGCGATATCATCGAAAAATATGCAGGCGAAGTGCCCTCTACGCTCGGGGAGCTGCGCACGCTTGCTGGGGTGGGCAGAAAGACGGCGAACGTCGTCTATGCGGTCGCGTTCGGCGGGGATGCCATTGCGGTGGACACGCATGTGTTCCGCGTTGCCAACCGCCTGGGGCTTGCCCGCGGGAAGACGCCGGAGAAAGTGGAAGAAGGGCTGTGCGCCGTCATCCCCAAAGAGCGTTGGTCGCGTGCGCACCATCTGCTCATCTTCCACGGACGGCGCGTATGCCATTCGCAAAGACCAGACTGCGCACATTGCGCTGTGGCGCAGTTCTGCGATTTTCATAACGGAAAAAGTTCAGAAAAAGCGTGAGCGTATCCCAAAAAACGTATCAGACCGGCCTCCTTTGCCCATAATGTGCGAAGGAGGTTTTTTTATGAACAATCTGACGGCAAAAGATCTCGACGTCATCACCCATCTGCTGACGGGCGAGGAAATGGCATGCAAAAAGGCAAAGATCTACGCCAACACGCTCACCGATCCGTCGCTCGCGCAGGAGATGGAAAACGTCGCCCGTGCGCACGCACAGCGGTTTGCAGCGCTCTATACGCTGCTGGGAGGCAAGTCATGAAACAGTCGAAAAAGGATATCATGCTCTGCGAAAAGGACGCGCTGCAGGATCTTCTCGATGCGGAGAAGCTTCTGATGAACTACTATGCCATGGCGCTTACGGAAGGCAGCAGCCGTCCCCTGCGCAGACAGATCTTCAAACTGTACGGCGAGCATGCCGATACGCAGTTCGCCGTATTCGAGCAGATGCTCCAGCGCGGCTATTACGAAGTGAAGCCCGCCGAAAAGATGATGATCGACGAAAAGACGGAGACCTTTTCCAAGGTCAAAAAACAGCTCGCATAGGGCGGTATTGACAGCGGGCGCATTCCGTGGTATAATCATCGCGTACCAAGTGTACCAAAGGGGGTGAATGATGAAAAAACAGGGAGTGGACCGCGTAGACCGGGATGTGCGGAAGCGGGAGAGGGAACGGCTTGCACGCGAGCGCGAGGCGATCGAGGAAATGTCTTCGTCCCGCGCGCCCGCAAAAAGAAAGGAAGCGCCGGAAAAGAAAAAGGAGGAATAATTCGCCCGTATCCGCGCATACTGTGTGCATGAAGAAGGCGGAAAAAGATACG
Source organism: Candidatus Gallimonas caecicola (assembly GCA_904394195.1). Taxonomy (GTDB): domain Bacteria; phylum Bacillota; class Clostridia; order Christensenellales; family Borkfalkiaceae; genus Gallimonas; species Gallimonas caecicola. Next base: position 2,896 of record CAJFNH010000090.1, on the reverse strand, counting down.
CGCTATGCGCACAATGCGTCCTATTGCATGATCAGACCGGACGCAGCGGAGGAGGACGAGGACGTCGTTTCCACCTGCAGCAGCTGAAGCGCGCCGCCGCGGAACGCGGCGGCGCGCCTTTGCGCGTCCGGTACATATGGAAGAGAGAGGGGATCACGGCGGGCGAGATCGTCCGCCTTCTGAAACGACGTATTTTCTGGATCCTGCTTGCGGCGGGGATCGCGGCGCTTGCCGCCGCGCTGTTTACGGCGTTCGTCTATAACCGTGCGCGGCAGGAGTACGCGCTGACATTCGTGGTGGAAAATGCGGCGGAGCCCTTCCGCTATGATACCGTCGTGTATGCGGATAATCTGGAGGAAGCCAAGGCCTCGGACGGAGCGTTTGCCCGCATCGATACCGAGCGCATGGCGGCGAACGAAGAAATATCCATTTTGCGAGCAGGCGGGGAAGATGGTTATCCGACCTATACGCTCACCGTTGCGGGCAGGTATTTTTCGGACAGGGCGCAGGCAACGGCCTTCCTGCGGGCGGTCGTGGAGCGGGCGGTGGCGCAGGCGGAGGCCGATCATTCCTCGCTCTTCCCCCGTCTGCTGCCCTCTCCGTTCGCGCCGTTTGCAGGCGTGCGCATGTGTGCCGCCGAGGCGTCGCAGCAGGGGGGCGCGCGCGTGCGGTACAGGCAGAACGTGGTGTCCGTCATCGATAACGGTGCAAGTCCGTTGCTTGCCGCCGTTGCGGGATTTGTGCTCGTCTTTGCGCTGGCCGCGCTCATTTTCTGCGCGGCGGACTATCCGGCGTATGAAAGGAAAAAGCTTGCCGAAGGAGCGCGGACAAAGGCCCCGGAAACAGATTCTCCGGATCGTAACTGACGTTTCATAAATTACGCGGATGGTTTTGAAATGCGTATGTTTCCTTCCCGCATGTCGACATCCCGGAGTCATAAGATCGGACAGGAAAAACAAGGACGTATATCAAAAACCCCGCCCGCCGTCAATGACGGCGGGCGGGGTTTTTGAAAATCAGCGAAGGAAAGCGCGCATCATCTCGCAGGCGCGCGGCAGGATGAGTCCTGTCTGCCGGGCCGCCTCCTCATCGTAGCAAGGGGCGCCGTTCGGGCGTTCCTGTGTGCTGCGGTAGAGGAGAAAGGGTACGGGGTCGGACGTATGCGTGCGCATGGCGATGGGCGTGGGATGATCGGGCATGATCAGCATGGCATACGGCTCTTTTGCCGCGCGCAGCGCGCGGGCAATGCGGCGCGCCACGCAGTCCACCTGTTCGATGGAATAGATCTTTTTATCGATGTCGCCGTGATGTCCGCATTCGTCGGGGGCTTCCATATGGACATATACCAGGTCTGCGCCGCCGAGCAGGGCTGCTGCCGCGGCGTCCGCTTTTCCGGCAAAGTTGGTGTCCCAGTTGCCCGTGGCGCCTGCAACTTCGATCACGTCCATGCCGGCGAGCGTTCCGATCCCTTTGACGAGGTCGACCGCAGAAATGACTGCTCCGTGTTTGCCGTACAGCTCAAAAAAGGGCTTGAGCTGCGGTCTGGTCCCTTCCCCCCAGAACCATGCGGAATTGGCGGGGCGCTTGCCGGCTGTTCTGCGTGCCCGGTTGACTGGATGATCTTTGAGGATCGCGTACGAGCGCTTCATCATGGCAAGCAATGCTTTGCCCATGGTGCCTGCGGGCAGAAAAGACGCGATGGGCTTGTCGGTGATATCGTGCGGGGGCGTAAGAACGCTGCCCGTCTTTTTTTCGTGAAGCACCAGGCAATGGCGGTAGGAAATGCCCGCATACAGTGCAAAGGGCGGTGCGGAAAACTCCGCTTTCAGCGCGTCGATGAGCTGACGCGCCTCCTGCGTGGTGATCTCGCCCGCGGAATAGTCGAGCATCCGTTTTTGTTCGTAGGGCTCTTCTTCGGACAGGGTGACCAGATTGCAACGGTAGGTCACGTCGTTCTCGGTGAGCGGAATACCGATGGACGCCGCTTCCAGCGGCGAGCGACCCGTGTAATATTCTTTCGGATCGTATCCCATCACCGAAAGATTGGCTACATCGCTTCCGGGGGCAAACCCTGCGGGCACCGTTCTTGCAAGCCCCACCGTGCCCTTGCGCGCGAGCTCATCGAAGAAGGGGGTATCGGCAAGCTGCAGACAGGTCATGCCGCCCCGTTCGGGCAGCGGGTATCCCGCCATGCCGTCCCCCAGAATGACGACGTATTTCATGTTTCTTCCCCCTGTTCGGATTGTTCGGACAGGTCCCAGTTGATGGGGGCGATGCCGTGCTGCTCGAGATAGGCATTGGTCTTGGAAAAATGGCGGCAGCCGAAAAACCCGTTGTAGGCGGACAGGGGGGAGGGATGCGCGCACTCCAGGACGAGGTGCTTGTTTTTATCGATGAGCGCCTTTTTCCTGCGTGCGTTCCCGCCCCACAGCAAAAAGACAAGGTGCTCCTTCTTTTCGCTCAAGATGGAGATGACGGCGTCGGTAAACCAGCTCCAGCCGCAGTTCGCGTGCGAGTTCGCCTGATGCGCCCTGACGGTGAGCGCCGTGTTTAAAAGCAGCACGCCCTCCTTCGCCCATTTGGTAAGATCGCCCGACGCGGGAATGGGACACCCCAGGTCGTCGTGCAGCTCCTTCATCATATTTTCCAGCGAGGGCGGCTTGGGAACGCCCTCCCGAACGGAAAAGCACAGCCCGTGCGCCTGCCCTTCGTTGTGATAGGGGTCCTGCCCCAGCAGCACCGCCTTCACCTTTGCGAAGGGGGTGTAGCGGAAGCAGTTGTAGATGTCGTACATGTCGGGATAGACGGTATGGTGCCGGTATTCCTCAATGAGAAAGGCGCGTATTTTTTTGTAGCGCTCGTCTTCGAACAGGGGAGCGAGCGGCTCTTTCCAATC
>CAJFNH010000089.1 GCA_904394195.1 Candidatus Gallimonas caecicola | reverse complement strand
GCTCACGAGAAACACCGTATTGTTCCCCTATATGTTCAAGAGTTTGCTTTTTATAACCAAACAATCCATAACGCTGGTAAAGGATATCACAATTTTTACTTGTGCTGAAGTGAGAAATCAAATATACACGAAGTGCATAATCGATATTTTGCATCAAATTATGCAAACCTTCACCTTGTAAATAAGTAATCTGTTTTTGGCAAAAATTGGCAGATTTTAATATAGAGCTAATCCTGCATTCTACCCCTAATACATCTTTTGAAAGTTCATTAAGATTAACAATATAATCTCTTAATTTATTGTCCATAGATGCTAAAAAACCTTACATTTTTATGCGCTTTTTAACTTTCGTATGTTTGTCGATAACTTTTTCGGACTTACGCAGAGTCCACAGACCCGTCCGCCCGCGACGTCTCACTCCCACTCGATGGTTGCCGGGGGTTTGGAGGTAATGTCGTACACGATGCGGTTGGCGTGCGGCACCTCGTTGGTGATGCGGTTGGAGACCTTTTCCAGAACGTCGAAGGGGATGCGCGCCCAGTCGGCGGTCATGGCGTCCACGCTGGTGACGGCGCGCAGGGCGATGACGTTCTCGTAGGTGCGGAAATCCCCCTGCACCCCCACCGTTCTGGAGTTGGTGATGACGGCAAAGTACTGCCAGATCTTGCCGGCGAGCCCCGCCTTTGCCACCTCCTCGCGGAAGATATAGTCGGCGTCGCGCAGCGTTTCCAGCTTTTCGCGCGTGACCTCGCCCATGATGCGGATGGCGAGCCCGGGACCGGGGAAGGGCTGCCGCTGCACCACGCTCTCGGGAAGCCCCAGCTCGGTGCCCACGCGGCGCACCTCGTCCTTGAACAGGTCGCGCAGCGGCTCCACGATCTCCTTGAAGTCGACGACGGAGGGCAGCCCGCCCACGTTGTGGTGCGATTTGATGACGGCGGACTTATCCTTGCCGCTCTCGATGACGTCGGGATAGATGGTGCCCTGCACCAGGAAGTCGACGGCGCCGATCTTTTTCGCCTCGATCTCAAACACCTTGATGAACTCCGCGCCGATGATCTTGCGCTTTTGTTCGGGATCGGAGACGCCCGCGAGCTTTGCAAGGAAGCGCTCGCCCGCGTCCGCGCGGATGAGGTTCATGCCGAGTTTTCCCTTGAAAACCTCCATGACCTCCTCCGCCTCGCCCTTGCGCAGAAGGCCGTGGTCGACGAACACGCATACGAGCTTATCGCCCACGGCGCGGTGGACGAGCGTTGCGGCGACGGCGGAGTCCACCCCGCCCGACATGGCGCACAGCACCTTTTTATCGCCGATCTTCTCCTTGAGTTGGGCGACCTGTTCGGCAACGAAGCCGCCCATCGTCCAGTCCCCTTTCGCGCCGCACACCTTGTACAAAAAGTTTTCCAGCAGCTTGTTGCCGTACTCCGAATGGACGACCTCGGGGTGGAACTGCACGCCGTAGATCTTCTTTTCGCGGTTGCCGTACACCGTGACGGGGCAGGTGGGCGTGGAGGCGAGCACCTCGTATCCCTCCGGCACCGCGGTGACGTGGTCGGTATGGCTCATCCAGCACACGCTGCGCGCGGGGATGTCCTGCGAGAGCGGACTGTCCTTCACGAAGGTGAACTCCCGCTTGCCGTATTCGCTGGAAGCGGCGTGTTCCACCCTGCCGCCCAGCGTATAGGCGATGAGCTGGCTGCCGTAGCAGATGCCCAGAACGGGGATGCCCAGCCCGAGCACGGCGGGGTCGATGTGGGGGGACGCGGCGTCATACACGCTGTTGGGCCCGCCCGTGAAGATGATGCCGATGGGATCGTACGCCCTGATCTGCTCCGCCGTCATGTCGCAGGACTTCAGGTCGCAATAGACCTTGAGGTCGCGCACGCGGCGGGCGATGAGCTGATTGTACTGTCCGCCGAAGTCAAGAACGAGCACACGTTCATGTTGCATGATATTTTCTCCGGAATGTATTTTCATTGGAAAAACGCCCCTCCGGGCGTTTTTCTGCCGTCAGTTTCTGACCGTATAGTTGGGAGCTTCCTTGCTGATGGAGATGTCGTGAGGGTGGCTCTCGAGAAGTCCCGCATTGGTGATGCGCACGAACTCGCTCGTGGTGCGCAGCGCCTCGATATCCGCCTTGCCGCAATATCCCATGCCCGAGCGGATGCCGCCCACCATCTGATAGACGATCTCCGACACCGTTCCGCGGTAGGGAACGCGCCCCTCCACGCCTTCGGGCACGAACTTCTTGTTGTTGTCCTGGAAATACCTGTCTTTGGAGCCGACCGCCATTGCCGCCAGCGAGCCCATGCCGCGGTACACCTTGAAGCTTCTGCCCTGATAAAGCTCGATCTCGCCGGGGCTCTCCGCCGTGCCCGCGAGCAGGGAGCCGATCATGACCGCGCTGCCGCCCGCCGCGAGCGCCTTGACGATGTCGCCCGAATACTTGATGCCGCCGTCCGCAATGATGCGCCTGCCCAATTTATCCGCCGCCTCGGCGCAGTCCATGATGGCGGTGAGCTGCGGCACGCCGATGCCCGCGACGATACGCGTGGTGCAGATGGAGCCGGGGCCGATGCCCACCTTCACAACGTCCGCGCCCGCCTTGATGAGCGCCTCCGTTGCCGCCGCCGTCGCCACGTTGCCCGCGATGAGGGGCACGTTCGGATATTTTGCCTTGATCTCCTCTACCTTGTTCAGCACCATGCGCTGGTGTCCGTGCGCCGTATCGATGGCGATGACGTCCACCTTGGCTTCGACAAGCGCCGCGATGCGGTCCATCGTATTGGCCGCCGTACCCACCGCCGCGCCCACCAGGAGCCTTCCGTTCCTGTCGCGCGCGGAGTTGGGATACTGGATGCTCTTTTCGATATCCTTGATGGTGATGAGCCCCTTGAGATATCCCTTCTCGTCGACGATGGGAAGTTTTTCGATGCGGTGCCTGCCCAGGATGCGCTTGGCGTCCTCGAGCGAGGTGCCGACGGGCGCCGTGACAAGGTTTTCCTTGGTCATCACGTTCTCGATAGGCTGCTCGAAATTGGTTTCAAAGCGCAGATCGCGGTTGGTGAGGATGCCGACGAGTTTGCCGTTCTTTGTGATGGGAACGCCGCTGATGCGATAGCGTTCCATGAGCGCCACGGCGTCCTTGACGAGATTCTGCGGCTCGAGATAGAACGGGTCCGTGATGACGCCGTGCTCCGAACGCTTGACCTTGTCCACCTCGTTCGCCTGCGCCTCGACGGACATGTTCTTGTGGATGATGCCCATGCCGCCCTCGCGCGCCATGGCAATGGCAAGGCGGCTCTCCGTGACCGTATCCATGGCGGCGGAGAGAATGGGGATGTTCAGCTCGATGCCCGGGGTAAGCGTCGTTCTGAGGTCGACCTGACTGGGCAGGATCTCCGACGCCTGCGGAATGAGAAGAACATCGTCAAACGTCAGTCCTTCTTTCACGATTTTACTCATCTGCGATTGCCTCCAATATTTCTACAAGATAATTATACAACTCGTTATGTTCAAAATCCCGCTCGCCGAACGCCGTGAGCAGCTGCGCGCAGAAGGCGCTGTCCGCATTGCCCGCGGCCTCCGCCGCCAGAAGATAGGCGGGATTGCCCGAGGGAAAGTCGGACGCCGTCTCGGAGAGGGCGAGCCCGATCGCCTCGTCACCGCGCGCAAGGCGGTACTTGACGCAGGCGCCCAGTCCGCACACATAATCGCGGTAACTGTAGGTGAGCTGCGTATCCCCCACCGTGACGGGCGGCGTCTGTTCATCGCGCAGGGCGCACAGATCGGAAAACCCTTCCGCGGCATACAGAACATCGAAGCGCTCGTCCGCCTTTTCGTTGCTGCCGAGCCCGGCGGCAAGCTCAAAGGACCGGGAGAGATATGCCAGATCGCCCGAGCGTTCATATTCCTGATAGGCATAATCGGCGCTGACGGAACGCATTCCGAGCGAGAACGCAAGATCGGACATCGCCGCGGGTACGCACAACGAGGCAACGCCGAACGCGGCGACCGCAAGAACGATGACGACCCCCAGCGTGATGAGCGCCGTTTTGAGAACAAGTTTCTTCATAAGGTCAAAAGACGGGCAAAGCCCCTTCCCTTTGCGATCGGGCATTTTATCGATAGCCGCAATCGCTATGAACAATTTTACTCATTTTATCACACGCGCAGGGAAAATGCAACCGAATATGCAAAAAAAGTACGAAAAGACATTTTATACGCACGGCGCGCATATGGTTATGGCATGAAGAAACGCACGCTTTGCGCCTTTGCGCTTGCAGCGCTCGCGCCGTTGCTTGCTGCCTGCGCGCCCTATGACTATTCCGACCGCGTCAGCGAGATCCGCTCCGATCTGTTCCTTGCCGAAACGCAGGACTTTTCGCTCACCCTTTCGTGCGTTTCGCGCGAATATCCCTATGCGGACGACGGAATCCCCTGCCCCATGAGCGACGTGGTGGAGATCTGTATCGTTCCGGCGAGGGAGACCGGGACCGTAGAAGTGTACTGCGACGACGGCTGGGGCGGAGAAGCCTCCTTTTCCGCCGTGTTCGGCGACTACCGCTTTTCGCAGGGGGTGGACGCCTTTCCGCAAAGCAGCGTATCGCTGCGCGTTGTTCTGGACGGAGAAAGTACGGAAATTGCGGCAACGAGTGTTAAAAATGAGGCCACCCTCACGCCGCAAGACGCTCTTGACCGCCTGGTGAAAGCGGAGAAAGAGACGCTCGGGCGCATGGAACAGGACGGCGTGCTCTGCGCAGAGTTCTGCATCCGCCTTCTGCGGCGGGACAAAAACTATTACTATGCCGCCGTGACCGACGGCAAAGAGCGCACCGCCCTTCTTCTGGACGCCGAGACGGGCGAGATCCTTGCGCGGCGCACCGATACGCTGTAAAAGAATTTTCTCTCCGCCGCCCCTGTCCTGCGGGAGGGGCGGTTTTCACGCAATTTTCTTTTGCGGAAGTTGACAGCCCGCAAAAAAAGCGATATACTGTTTGCAGACTGCGCAAAGGAGGAAGCCGTGAGAGCCGCAAGGATCGCAAAACGCATCGCTTTTATTTTTCTTGCCGTCCTGTTCGGCATCATCGCCTTTCTTGCGCTGCTTGCCGCCGCCCTTTTGGTGGCGGACGCCGCCGTAGAGGCGAGTGCGCGCACCCTCCCCTCCTATGCGCGCGAGGACATTTCCGCCCTTCTGGAGCAGGAGAGCTGGACGGATGAGGACTATGAGACGCTCTGGCGGCAGACGGGGCTGGGACGCACTGCCCTGGACGGCATGAAGGGGGACAGCGAACGCATCCTGCGCTTTCAGGAGGCTCTCTTTTATGACGGCGCGCTTGCGCACGAGGCGGTCGCCATCACGACCAAACGGGACATCTTTGCCGATACGAGCTATTTCGCCCCCATGGTGGATCTGGAAAACGGCGACGTGCTGGTCACCTCGACCTGCCATTCCTTCGGCTGGCGGAACGGGCATGCGGCGCTCGTGGTCAACGCGGCAAACGGCTCCCTGCTGGAGTCCGTCTCGCTGGGCATTCCGAGCACGGTGTCAGTGTACGGGAGCGACTGGTTCCGCTACGGCACCAACTTCATGGTGCTGCGCCTGAAGGACGCCGACGAATCGGCGCGCGACGCGATCGCGCAGACGGCGCTCGAACGGCT
>CAJFNH010000088.1 GCA_904394195.1 Candidatus Gallimonas caecicola | reverse complement strand
CCTTTCCGCAACGGTTTTGATATTGATAAGGTGCTTGACGCCGACGTTCTCCGAAACGGAGTTGCCGCCCCAGGAGCCGCATCCGAGCGTGAGTGACGGAGGCATTCTGAAGTTATAAAGATCGCCGATGCCGCCATGCGAGGAAGGCGTGTTGATGACGATGCGGCAGGTCTTCATGATGGAGCGGAAGTATGCGATCTTGTCCGCGCCCGTCTCAACATTGATATACAGCGAGGAGGTGTGCCCCAGGCCGCCGTCCTTGATGAGCCTGTCCGCCTTGGCAACCGCTTCTTCGAAGGTCTGCGCCTTGTACATGGCAAGTACGGGAGAGAGCTTCTCGTGCGCGAACTCCTCCGAAAGCTCGACGGATTCGACCTCGCCAATGAGCACTTTGCTCCCCTCGGGAGCCTTGAAGCCGGAGAGTTCCGCGATCTTGCAGGCGCTCTGACCGACGATCTTTGCATTGAGCGCCCCGTTGATGATGATGGTCTTGCGCACCATATCCGTCTCTTCCGGCGTGAGGAAGTAGGCGCCGCGCAGCTTCATTTCCTTCTTGAAGGCGTCGTAGACGTCGGAAAGGACGATGACAGACTGCTCGGACGCGCAGATCATGCCGTTATCGAAGGTCTTGGAATGCAGGATGGAGGACGCCGCAAGCTGGATATCCGCCGAGGAATCGATGACGGCGGGCGTGTTGCCGGCACCCACGCCGAGCGCAGGTTTCCCGGAAGAATATGCGGCCTTGACCATACCGGGACCGCCGGTCGCAAGGATCATATCCGCCTCGCGCATGATCATGCCGGAAAGCGGCACCGTGGGCTGGTCGATCCAGCCGATGATATCCTCGGGCGCGCCCGCCGCGACCGCCGCGTCGAGCACCACCTTCGCCGCCGCGATGGTGCACGCCTTTGCGCGCGGATGGGGCGAGATGATAAGACCGTTCCTCGTCTTCAGGCAGATGAGGCACTTGAAGATCGCCGTGGACGTCGGATTGGTCGTAGGAATGACGGCGGCGAGCACGCCGATGGGCTCCGCGATACGGGTATATCCGAATCCCTCGTTCCGCTCGATGACGCCGCAGGTCTTGGTGTCCTTATACGCATTATAAATGTATTCTGCCGCGTAATGATTTTTGATGACTTTGTCCTCGACGACACCCATGCCGGTCTCCTCGACCGCCATTTTCGCGAGAGGGATCCTCATCTGATTCGCCGCCAGCGCCGCGCGGAAGAAGATCTCGTCGACCTGTTCCTGCGTGTAGGTCGCGAACTTCGCCTGCGCCGCTCTCACGCGCGCGAGCATTTTCTCGAGAGATTCCTCATCGTTCACGATGAAATCTTTCATGTGCTACCTCCGTTTCCCATTTTGATTTTTGTTTTATCGATCTTCGGTGCACTCGCCGCAAAGCGCGGCAAGCGAAACCGCCAAATCTTCATACTTGACGCATACCCCTTCCGGAACGTGCAGATAGACGGGCGCAAAATTGAGAATGGCGCATATCCCCGCCTGTACGATCTCGTCACACGCCTCCTGCGCAGCACTGCGCGGCACTGTAAGGATGGCGACTCTGACCGAATTGCGGACCACGATGTCCTTCAGCCGCTCCATCGGATAGATGGGTTTCCCCCCCACGGCGCCCACCTTTGCGGGGGAAGAATCGAACGCGGCGATTACATGGATTCCGTAATTTTCAAACCCCTCGTAAGCGAGGATCGCCCTACCCAGACCGCCCGCGCCGACGATCACCGCATTCGTCCAGCGGTGGTACCCCAAAAATTTTTCGATATCTTCGATGAGACGGCGCACTTCAAATCCGAAGCGCGGCTTTCCGGGCTGCGATGACACCGGCGCAAGATCCTTGCGCACCCCCACCGCCGAAAACCCGAGGGCCGCGGCGATCGCAGACGACGATACATACGCAACGCCCTTCCCCGCTTCGCCTTTGAGATAACGCAGATAAGCGGGCATACGGGAAATGGTTGCCTTGGATACCGCATTTTCCGCGCTGCCCATATTGCCCCTCTCCGAATCGCAAATAATCGATAAATTTTTATCAATTCATATTTTAGCAGATACCCGGACCGCTGTCAACCGTTTGAAGGGGATTTTTTTCGCGAACAAAAAGTTTTTTTGTCCGTCCGCTTTTCTGCAAAAAAAGACCTGCGCCAACGCAGGTCTTTTGACTTGTTTCAATCGAGATCTTTCAGCCGATCTTCGACCTTTTTTCTTGCATCGATCAGCTTTTCCAGCTTGACGCGCTCGTCCTCTACCAGTTTTTTGGGCGCCTTTGCCACAAAATTCTGATTGGCGAGTTTTCCGCTCGCGCGCCCGATCTCCCCCGTCAGACGGTCGAGTTCCTTTTCCAAACGCGCACGCTCCGCCTTCAGATCAACAAGTTCCCCGAGCGGGATGAATACCTGTCCCGCTTCACAAACGCGGGAAACAGCCTTATCCCCTGCTTCCGCCCCGCTTTCCGTAAAGCTGACTTCGCTCGCCCCCGCAAGCCGCACGATGGCGCCTTTATTCACGGCGACCAGTCTGCGCGCCTCTGTTGCAAGGTAAACATGAACTTTGCGTGAAGGCGGACAATTCACTTCTACCTTCATGGCGCGCACCGTACGGATGAGATCGATGACCCCCTCAAACGCCTTCGCTTCCTTTTTGTAGGCAAGACGCGAATTGTAGCGGGGATAATCCGCCGTAATGATGAGCTCTTTTGTCGTAGGCAGGTAGGAATAGATCTCTTCCGTCACATAGGGAATAAAGGGATGAAGAAGCTTGAGCGCATCTTCCAGCACCGTCATCAGCACGGCAAGCGTCCCCCGCTTTCTGTCGGCATCCTCGCCATAGAGCGCGGGCTTGGAGAGCTCGATATACCAGTCGCAGAAGTCGTTCCAGACAAAGTCAACGAGTTTATCCGCCGCGATCCCCAGATCGAATTTTCCGAGCGAAGCGGTCACCTCGCGGATACATGCCTGCAGGCGGGAGATGATCCAACGGTCGGCAGGTTGCAGACGGATCTCGCCAAGCGCAGGAATTTTCACCCCGCGCGCATTCATCAACACAAAGCGGGAAGCATTCCAGAGTTTGTTGATAAAGTTGCGGGAAGCCTCCACTTTGGCATCGGTGAAGCGTGTATCGTTTCCGGGCGCCACACCCGTCACAAGGGAGAGCCGCAGCGAATCGGCGCCGTACCGATCGATGATCTCCAGCGGGTCGATGCCGTTGCCGAGCGATTTGGACATCTTTCTGCCCTGTTCATCGCGTACCAGACCATGGATGAGCACATCGCGGAAGGGAACTTTATCCGTGTGTTCGATGCCCGAAAACATCATGCGCATGACCCAGAACGGAATGATATCGTATCCCGTGACAAGCACGTCCGTCGGATAGAAGTAGTCAAAATCCTCCGTCTCATCCGGCCAACCCAACGTGGAAAACGGCCAGAGCGCCGAGGAAAACCAGGTATCCAGCACGTCCTCATCCTGATGCAGATGGCTCCCGCCGCATTTCGGGCAGACGGAAGGCGTCCCCTCCCGCGTGCAGATGACCTCGCCGCAGTCCTCGCAATACCACACGGGGATGCGGTGTCCCCACCAGAGCTGGCGGGAAATACACCAGTCGCGGATGTTCTCCAGCCAGTTATAATATATTTTGGAAAAGCGGTCGGGCGTGAACTTCGTCTTTTTCTTGACGACCGCGTCGATCGCCGGCTTGGCAAGCGGCTTCATGCGCACGAACCACTGCTTGGAGACGATGGGCTCCACGGTGGAATGACAGCGATAGCAATGTCCGACATTGTGGACGTGCGCCTCGGTCTTCACCAACAGCCCGAGTTGCTCCATCTTTGCCACGATGCGCCTTCTCGCCTCATAGCGGTCCAGCCCCGCATATTCGCCCGCAAGCTCGTTCATCGTGCCGTCGTCGTTCATCACGCGGATGACGGGCAGGCCGTGGCGCTGTCCCACCTCGAAGTCGTTGGGGTCGTGCGCGGGCGTGATCTTCACGGCGCCCGTTCCGAATGCGGGATCGACATATTCATCCGCCACAACGGGGATGAGGCGATCCGTCAGCGGCAGGCGCAGCGTTTTCCCGACAAGACCGGAGTAACGCTTGTCGGCGGGATGGACGGCGACCGCAGTATCGCCGAGCATCGTCTCGGGACGGGTGGTCGCGATGACGATCTTCTCGTCGCTTCCCTCCACAGGATAGGCAAAGTACCAGAAATGTCCCTGCTCCTCCGCATATTCCACTTCCGCGTCGGAGAGTGCCGTCTTGCAGCTCGGACACCAGTTGGTGATGCGGTCCCCGCGGTAGATGAACCCCTTTTTATAGAGACGGAAAAACGCCTCCCGCACCGCCTTTGAGCATTTTCCATCCATTGTGAAAGCGAGACGCGACCAATCGCAGGAACAGCCGAGCTTTTTGAGTTGCTCCACGATGCGTCCGCCGTACTTTTCCTTCCATGCCCAGGCGCGGCGCAGGAACTCCTCCCTGCCGAGCTGTGCTTTGGTCAGCCCCTCCGACTTGAGCTGCTCCACGATCTTGACTTCCGTCGCGATGGAGGCGTGGTCCGTTCCAGGCAGCCAGAGCGCACAATATCCCTGCATGCGCTTGAAACGGATGAGGATATCCTGCATGGTCTCATCCATCGCATGCCCCATGTGGAGCTGTCCCGTCACGTTGGGCGGTGGCATCATCACCGTAAAAGGTACTTTGCTGTTGTCGATCTCGGCGCGAAAGCACCCCTGTTCCATCCAGGTACGGTAGATCTTTTCCTCAAATTCCTTGGGATCGTACGTCGTTCGCATCTCTTCCATCGTCGGTCGTTTCCTGTTCCGTCATTTCCGCCCAAAGCGGAGTTCGTTCATCGCTGCAGCTTTGCAGTCATACGGAAATTCATTATAAATCATTTTTTTTGGGTTGTCAATTATTCCGCCGCGGACATAGGATATATTATTCCTTTATTTTTCACGGAGCCGACTATGAAAAAATTTCTGGCAACTCTCGGAGCGGCGCTCTTCGCCCTCCTTCCCCTTTCCGCCTGCGGCGAAAGCAGCGACGGTCTCACGACGGTCAAGGTCAACGAAGTGACTCACTCCGTCTTTTACGCCCCCATGTATCTTGCCGATTCCCTCGGCTATTTCGAGGAGGAGGGCATCCGTATCGAGCTGACCAACGGCGGCGGCGCGGACGCCGTGATGGCGGCCGTCCTCTCCGGCGACGCCGATATCGGATTCTGCGGTCCGGAGGCGGCGATCTATGTGCTTCTGGGCGGCTCGCAGGACACCCCGACCGTGTTCGGACAGCTGACAAAGCGGGACGGCTCTTTCCTTGTCTCGCGTGTGGAAGAGCCCGACTTTCAATGGGAGGACCTCAAGGGTAAGGAGATCCTCGCAGGGAGAAAAGGCGGCGTTCCCGCCATGACCTTTGAATACATTCTGAAAGAACACGGTTTCACGCAGAATGACATCAACCTGAACTTCGATGTCGCCTTCAACCTGATGACGGGCGCCTTTGAAGCCGGAACAGCCGATTACTGCACGATGTTTGAGCCGACCGCTTCCGAATATCAGGCTGCGGGCAAGGGTTATATCGTTGCAGCTGTCGGCGAAGCGGGCGGTGAAGTCCCCTACACGAGCTACATTGCGAAGCGCTCCTGGCTCAACGGCAATGAAGAGACCG
>CAJFNH010000087.1 GCA_904394195.1 Candidatus Gallimonas caecicola | reverse complement strand
GCTTGCCGTGCGTTCCCGCCTTCTGCGCCTGAAGCAGGCGGTGGACGCCTTTGTGCAGCGGTGCTCGCAGGAAGAGCGCTTTCTGCTCGAATACCGTTATTTCAGGCGCAGAAGGGCGCTTGCGGCGTTCGGCGATCATGTCGTGCCCTGTTCGGAGCGCACCTACTTCCGCCGCCAGGAGGCGCTGCTCAAAAAAGCCGCCTGCCATCTTGCGGCGCACGGGTGGACGGAGCAGGAATACGGCGCGGCATTTTCCGCCTATGCGCCCTTCGTGCGCCTGCTGCGCGCCATCCGCGACGGCAGGGAGAGCGCGCTGACGGCGCGCCGGGAGCGTTGCGGGCTTGCCTTCTCGGGCGTCAGAACTCCTGTTTCTCCTGCGGAGCCTTCTTCCCGCGCAGCAAAATGAGGGCGACGGCGAGCGCCGCCACGCAGGCGAGCACGATGACGACGATCTGTACGGCGTTGGCGCCGTCGGCTCCCGGATCGGGCTCCTGCGTGCTTCCCGATACGGCGGTCAGATAGTCGGTATTGCGTTCAAAGTCGGGGGGAGCCTCGGCGGGGATGTAGCCAAATTCATTGTCCGAGAGCACATACAGGTAGAGCCCGTCCTCTTCGTAGCGGTCGCCGTAATATACGAAGGTGCGCTGCACGGTGAGAAAATCCTCGGTGCCCAGATCGCCCGTTTGGGGGAGGGCGTAGGTGACGGTGATCTGCCTGCGCAGATAGGGACGTTCCGGCACAAAGTCCACAAAGGTGAGCGCGTCCGTCCTGCAGTATCCGAGCAGTTTTTTGTAGGGGGCGTCGTCCGTCAGATATTCGACGGTACAGTATGTTTCGCCCCGTTCGAGCACGCGCACATAGTATGTTTCGGGCAGGAGAAAGCACTTTTCCTCTTCATCGGCGCTCGCGTAAAACCAGACTTCGCCGAGGGCAACGGCGTATTCGCCGCTCCCTTCGGCGGCGGCGGACAGCGGCGCCGCGGGGATGAGGAGCGCCTCAAAAATGCACAGTGCAAGGATCAATCGTTTCATAAACGCTATGGTAGCGCGTTCCGAAGGGCGGGAGGGGAAGTATTTTGACGAATGAGAACGAATTATCGCTGAAACTGCGCGCGGTGGAGCGCGAGCTCAAGCGCAGGCGCGCCGCCGACAATCTTGCGCGCTACAATACCGGCAGAAAAAAGCACAAAAAGCAGCTCGCCTTTCACAGGTGCAAAAAGCGCAACCGCTGGGTGTTCGGCGGCAATCGTTCGGGCAAGACGGAGTGCGGCGCGGCGGAGGCGGTGTGGATGGCGCGCGGCAACCATCCCTACCGCAAAAACCGCAGGGATGTGTTCGGATGGGTGGTGTCGCCCACTCTGCAAGTGCAGCGCGACGTCGCGCAGAAGAAGATCCTGCACTATCTGCGCCCCGACTGGATCGCCGATATCGTGATGGTGAGCGGCAGACGCGACAATCCCGCCGCGGGCATCGTCGATCAGATCGCCGTCAAGAACGTGTTCGGCGGCATCAGCGTCATCGGCTTCAAGAGTTGCGACCAGGGCAGGGAGCGCTTTCAGGGGAGCTCGCTGGACTTCGTGTGGTTTGACGAGGAGCCGCCGCGCGATATCTACGAGGAGTGCCTGATGCGCGTGCTCGACAGGAGGGGGGATATCTTCGGCACGATGACTCCCCTCAAGGGTCTGACCTTCGTGTATGAGGAGATCTACCTCAATCGCTCCGGCAATCCGGAGGTGTGGTATGAGTTCATGGAGTGGGCGGACAACCCCTACCTCTCCAAAAAGGAGATAGCGCTGCTCTCCGCCACCATGGACGCCGCCACGCTGGAGAGCCGCCGCTTTGGCAGGTTTGCCGCACGCGAGGGGCTGGTGTATGCGGAGTTCGACGAGCGCGTGCATGTGATCGAGCCCTTCAGCGTGCCCCCGTCCTGGCAGGCGGGCATCGCCATCGACCCCGGGCTGAAAAATCCGCTCTCGGCGCACTGGTATGCCGCCGACTGGGACGGCAATATCTATGTGATCGCCGAGCACTATGCCGCCGGAAAGGACATCGACTTTCATGCGCGCGCCATCCTTGCCATGTGCGACAAACTGGGCTGGAAGAGGGACGGGCGGGGCAGGGTGGAGGCGCTCATCGACTCGGCGGCGGGGCAGCGCACGCTCGCGGCGGAAAAATCGGTCGCCGAGCTGTTCGCCGAGCGCGGCATCCTTGCCGATATGCGCGTGGAGAAGGACGTTTTTTCAGGCATCGAACGCGTCAAGAGCTATTTAAGCCGCGATAACGGTCTGCCCGATCTGTACATTTTTTCGGGCTGCGTGAACATGATCCGCGAATTCAAGAGTTACTTCTGGGGGAATTCGGACGCGCCCGTCAAGCGCGACGATCATGCGATGGACGAGCTGCGCTACTTTCTGATGAGCCGTCCGCGCCCCGCCGAGCGGGTGCAGCTCCCCGCGCCCATCGCAAAAGATAAAGAGCGGCGCATCCGCGCGCTGTTGCGCTCCAGGCGGGCGGGCAGACGGTAAAGGAGGGCGCCATGTACGCGTTTGGGTATGAATTTTTAAAAAGGAGGTGGGCATGTCCGTGACGGACACGGTATGGCGATAGAGGATGACAGGGTAAGGGAGGCGGTGCTCAAGGTCGCCCTCGGCTTTCGGGTGGAGGAGGTGACGGAGGAGTACGACGCCCGTGAGGGCGAGCTGCGGCTCGTCAAGCGGCGGGAGACGCACAAGGATATCCCGCCCGATCTGAAGGCGGCAAAGCTTCTGCTGGAGGGGACGGACTTTACCGCTTATTCGGACGAAGAACTGGAAGCGGAGCGCGCAAAACTCATCCGCGCGCTCGAAGAGGAAAAGGAGACATCGACATGACAAAGAGAGAGGAACTTGCCGCGCGCGCCGAACAAAGGCGCGTGGAGGCGCTCGTCGCCGAGGTGAACGCCGACTTCGAGGCGCGCAGAAGGGCACGGAAGATGCTGGAACGGGGCTGGGAGCTCAACATGAACTTCGTGAGCGGAAATCAGTTCTGCGACCTTACTCCGGAGGGGGAGCTGGAGGAGGAGCAGGCGGCGTTTTTCTGGCAGTCGCGCAGGTGTTTCAACCACATCGCGCCCACGCTGGACACCCGCCTTGCGCGGCTCGCCAAGGTGCGGCCCTCCCTCGAGGTGCGCGCCTTTTCGGACGCGGACGACGACATGAAGACGGCGCGGCTGTGTTCGAACATCCTGCGTTCCGTCAAAAACCGCATCGATCTGGACGGCGTGATCGCCCGTGCGACGCTCTGGTCGGAGACGTGCGGCACGGCATTTTATAAGATCGTGTGGAACCATGAGGACGGCATGGTCATCGGCACGGACGAGGCGGGGCACTCCGTGCGGGAGGGGGATGTGAACGTCATTGCGCTCTCGCCCTTTGAAATTTACCCCGATTCGCTTGCGGCGGAGCGGATGGAGGACGTGGGCAGCATCATCCATGCCAAGGCGGTGCCCGTCTCCTATATCCGCGACAAGTTCGGCGTGGAGACGGAGGGCCGAACGATCGCGGACTTTCCGCTCATGCCCTTCTCTGCCGCAAGCGGCTGGAAGCGTCCCGCGGACGGCGACGAACGCCCCGTTCTGGAGGACGCAGTCATTCTCATCGAACGGTATATCCGCCCCGACGGCGAACATCCGGACGGGCGGCTGGAGATCGTGGCGGCTGACAAACTGCTGTACGAGGGGGACCTTCCCTACTGCAACGGCGACCGCGGCGAACGCATCTTTCCCTTTGTGCGCCAGACGTGTATCGCGCTGGCGGGGGCGTTTTTCGGAACGAGCGTCGTCGACCGGATGATCCCGTTGCAGCGGGCGTACAACGCGGTCAGGAACCGCAAGCACGAATTCCTGAACAGGCTCTCGACGGGGGTCATCGCCGTGGAGGACGGCTCGGTGGACGCCGAAGAACTTGCGGAGGACGGGCTCTATCCCGGAAAGGTGCTCGTCTACCGCAGGGGCTCGGAAAAGCCGGGCTTTCTGGACGGCGGAAGCATCCCCGCGGAGTTTGAAAAGGAAGAGGAGAGGCTGTCGGGCGAGTTCATCCTTGTTTCGGGCATGAGCGAGATCTCGCGCAATTCCGCCAATCCGACGCACGTCACGTCGGCAACGGGGCTGCAGCTTCTCATCGACCAGGACACCAACCGGATGCAGATGAGCGTGGAGAGCGTGGAGCGGGCGGTCAGAGAGACGGGAAAACAGATCCTGCACCTCTACAAACAGTTCGCCGGCGCGCGCCGCGTTCTGCGCATGACGGGGACGGGCGGAGATACCGAGCTGGTCGCCTTCTCGCAAAGCGATATCTCGGCGGACGACGTGCAGTTCGAGCCGGGCTACGAGCGCACGCCCGAGCAGAAGCGGGAGGACATCCTCTCCCTGCTCTCGCTGGGGCTTCTGCAGGGGGAGAACGGCACCCTTTCGGACGATACGCGCAACCGCGTGCTGGAGGCGCTCGGTTTCGGCTCGTTCGAGAACGCGCGGGATATTTCCCACCTTCACCTGAAAAAGGCGGAGCGGGAAAATCTTGCACTGGCGCAGCGCGATGTGGAGGCGGACGAGTACGACGATCACGCGCTGCATCGCGCGGAACATGTGCGCGCCCTTCTTTCGGGCGCGGAACACGACGATAAGGTGCGCGGGCGGATCTTGCGCCATCTTGCCTCGCACCGCGAAAAAGGAGGAAGTGTATGACGGAAGAGGAGAACGTGACGCAGACCCCGGAGCAGGCGCCTGCGCCCGATCTGGGCAAGTTTCAGAGCGTGGACGCCCTCATGCGCGCTTACAGGGAGCTCGAGGCGGAATTCACCCGTCGCAGCCAACGCCTGCGCGCTCTCGAGGCATCTGCACCGCACGATGAGGCATCTGCGCCGCACGATGCGGACGCGGAGGAGGGCGCCGCGCAGGGCGCGGACAGCGAAGCGCTGCTGCGCGCCGTCAGAGGGAACGAGGAGGTGCGTTCGCGCATCGTGGGGGAATACCTTGCGGCGCTGCCGGGCGTGCCCCTGATGGCGGGTACGGGCGCGGGAGTCACCGCGCCCGCAGCGAGGGCATCCACCCTCAAACAGGCGGGCGCCATGGCGCTCGGCTATCTCAAACATCAAAAACATGGAGGATAAACTATGGTCACTACCGCTTCGGCAGACGGCGTTTTAAGGTCCTATTACCTTGACGCGGTCGCGGAACAACTCAACAAGACGGCGAATCCCTTTCTTGCCGCCGTCGAACAGACGACGTCCGATGTCTGGGGCAAGGACGTCAGAAAGCCCGCCGTGTACGGCGTACACGGCGGCGTGGGGGCGGGCACGGAAGACGGTGCGCTTCCCGCGGCGGGCGAGGGCGGCTATGCGCAGCTCACCGCAACGCTGAAAAATCTTTACGGGAGGATCGAGATCTCCGATAAGGCGGTGCGCGCCTCGCGCAGCGATGAGGGCGCCTTCGTCGACCTGCTCAACACGGAGATGGAGCGCCTTGTCAGAAGCTCCTCCTTCAACTTCGGCAGGATGCTCTTCGGCGACGGCACGGGACTTCTGGGCACGGTGAGCGCCGTTTCAGGCACCACCTACACGCTGGACAGCGCCCGCAACTTCGCCGTGGGCATGATCGTGGACGTCATCGGCTCCACCGGCACCGATGTTGCCAAGGGCCGCACCGTCACGGGCGTGGACTATGCCAACAAGAAGGTCACGCTCTCGGGCGCGTCCATCACGGAGGCGGCGACCTGCGGCGTGTATGTGCAGAACTCGCGCAACCTTGAGATCACGGGGCTGGGCGCCATCTTCTCCTCGTCCGAAACGCTCTACGGGCTCACCCGCGCGGACAATCCCTGGCTCAATCCCGTCAAGGTG
>CAJFNH010000086.1 GCA_904394195.1 Candidatus Gallimonas caecicola | reverse complement strand
ACGGGAAGTACATGGCACAGCTGCCCGTATCCTCCACGGTGAATACGGCGCTGGACGCCTTCTCGCACGCCGTCGAGGGCATGCTCTCGCGCAATGCCACGCCGCTCTCCGACGTGCTCGCCAAGGAGAGCCTGCGCGTCCTGTACCCCCTCCTTCCCAAGACGGCGGGGGAGCTCACTTTGGATGAGCGCGACGCCCTGCTGTACGGCTCCATGCTTGCGGGCATGACCATCGCCCAGTCGGGCACCACCGCCGTGCACGGCATGGGGTACTACCTCACCTATTTCCACGGCGTCGATCACGGCCGCGCGAACGCGCTGCTCCTTCCCGGGGCGCTGCGCCTGTGCGGGAAGAAGGGCGTTCCCGCCCTTCAGAAGATCCTCGCCGCCTGTTCGGATACGCTGCAGGGCGTGTGCGCGACGATAGACGTCCTTCTGGGCAAGCGGGAGGACATCCCCCGCGAGGAGCTGGAGGAGTTCGCCCGCCGCGCCATGTCCAACAAAAATATCAAAAAATCGGCGTATGAGCCGACCGCGGAGGAAGTGCGCGCCATCTATCTGGGCGCCTTTTGCACAAGTTCGTCGTGAAGGGGTTGACAGCTCGCGTAAAATCGGATATAATCGGTCGTGTGCGCGCAACGCGCGTTGAGGAATGTTTATGTGGCATGAAATCTTGTTCCGCGTATTGAGTATCGTCAATTATATCGTGCTCATCGTCATCGCCATCCCGCTGCTCTTGCAGATCTTCTATGTGCTCTTTGCCTTCGTCAAAAAAAAGACGTGGCGCAAGAGCGAGAAGAAGGGGCGCGTCGCCTTCGTGATCCCCGCTCACAATGAAGAGGCGGTCATCTATCAGGCGGTGAAGAATCTCTTTGACACCCAGGACTATCCGCGCGAGAAGTTCGACGTGTTCGTCGTCGCGCACAACTGCACGGACAGGACGGCGGAACTTGCCGGGAAGGCGGGGGCAAAGGTGCTCGTCCTGGACGATCCCGACCCCGCGCACCGCATGGCGCTCTATCCCCTGAAGCACGGGATCGCGCATGTCATCGGGCTGGAGGGGGAGGAAGGGTACGACTTTGTCGTCCATCTGGATGCGGACAATCACGTCAACCGGGAGTTTACCTCTCTCATGAACGATGCCTTTCAGGCGGGCGTGGAATTTGCCCGTCCCTACGAGGGGGCGCTCAACGGGATGCAGAACTTCTATACCAAGGCATGCGCGCTCTTTTACGCCTTCGATTCCCACTTCGGCAGCCGCGTCCGCGAGCGCCTCGGCATTGCGGCGCACGTCAACGGCTCGGGAGCGATGATGAGCGTGAAGATGCTGCGCGGGTGCGGCGGGTATGACTGCGTGACCATCTCCGACGACGCGGAATTCAACTTCAACCGCATGCTCGAAGGCGTCAAGGGGCACTATGTGGAGGACGCCGTCGTCTACGAGGATATGCCCTCCTCCTTCAGGGATACGCTGAACCGCAACAAGCGCATCGGTGCGGGCGGCATGGAGCTTCTGAAGGGAAAACTCCTTACAATGTTCGGCAGGTTTTTCAGAACGGGGAACTTCTCCTATCTCGAAATGTTCCTGACGTATATCTTCAACTTTCTTGCCATCCTCATCTCCGTCTGGGTGCCGCTCTACTATATCTATCACTTCACCTATACGGCGCTCATCGTAAACGGCGTCATCGCCGTTTCGTGGATGCCCGTCTCTTATTATTCCGCCATGCTGTGGACGACGCTGTGGTGCGCCGTGGGCATCGCGGGCGGACTGTTCATCCTGTTCGGCTACGGGCAGGCTGCCATCCTCGCCGCCGCCGACTACAAAAAGCTGGGCGCAAAAAAGCGCAGCGAGCTTGTTTCCGCCGTGCTGCTCTTTCCCGTGTTCCTCATTTTGTATGCGGTGACGCTGTGCATGGGGGCAATGTCCAAACCGAGCTGGGGGAAGGTCGGGCGCAACGCGCCGCCCCCGCAAAAGCCGCAAGGAGAATGAGCAGGACGCTATGGAATATTCGATCACGGTAGAGCATCTCTCCAAAGCCTACGGCGACGTGAAAGCGGTCAATGACATTTCATTTACCGTCAAAAAGGGGTCGCTCTTTGCCTTTCTCGGCGTGAACGGGGCGGGCAAGAGCACCACCATCAACATCATCTGCTCCATCCTGAAAAAGGATGCGGGCAAGGTGACGGTGTGCGGGCACGATCTGGATACGCAGACGGAGCTCATCAAAAACGAGATCGGCATCGTATTCCAGTCGAGTGTGCTCGATAAACAGCTCACCGTATGGGAAAACCTGGATGTACGCGCTTCCTTTTACGGGCTGCCCCGTGCCGAAAAAAGGCGCAACGTGGACGAGATCATTGAGCTTTTATCGCTGCAGTCCATCTTAAAGCGCCCCGTCGGAAATCTTTCGGGCGGACAGCAGAGAAGAGTGGATATCGCGCGCGCCATGGTGCACCGCCCCCGCCTTCTCATGCTGGATGAGCCCTCCACGGGGCTCGATCCCAAGACCCGCCTTGCCGTCTGGTCGCTCATCGACAATATCCGCACGGAGACGGGTATGACGGTGTTCCTCACCACGCACTACCTGGAGGAGGCGGAAAAAGCGGGCTATGTCGTCATCATGGACAGGGGGTGCATCATTGCCGAGGGCACGCCCAACGAACTGAAAAACCGCTATTCGTATGACAGTCTGCTCTCCTATATGAAGCGCAGCGAGGCGTTCGAGACGGGGCTCATGCGCGAAGGATATGCCTATACCTACGATCCCGTCAAAAAGGCGTATCGTATCAAAGTGGAAGACAGCGACGCGGCAAAGCGGCTCATGCGCGAATTTGACGCGTTCACCACGGACGTGGAGATCATCAAGGGCTCGATGGACGATGTGTTTCTCAATGTAACGGGCCATAATATCCAACATGCAGGAGAACAGCATGAAACAGCAATGTAAGGCGCAGTCGGTGTTGACGGTGTTCGGTCAACTCACCCGCCGCCATCTGCTCGTGTTTTTCAAAAACAAGATAAGGCTCATGTACACGCTGCTCGTGCCCGTCATCATCTTTGTCGTGTATATCTTCTTTTTGCGGCAACTGGAGCTTTCCACGGTGCGCAATACGCTCGAGGACTGGAACAAGGAATACGGGTTGTCGCTGGAAATGACCGGGCAGCTCCAGGTCTATATTGAGACGCTCGTCGATTCATGGATGCTCTCGGGCATTGCGGCGCTCTCCTCCATCACGGTTTCGCTGCAGACCAACAACGTGTTCGTGGAGGATAAGCAGAACGGCGTCAACCGTGACTTCGCCTCCGCACCCATCCGAAGGAGCGCGCTCATCGGCAGCTATGTTGTCTTCAACTTCCTCGTCACGCTGCTCGTGTGCATCGTCTATCTCATCATCTGCTTCGTGTACCTTGCGTGCATGCAGGAGTTCTTCCTGGGGTTTGTCGACTTCATTACCATCTTCGGCGTCATGCTCTACACGACCATCTCCTCCACGCTGTTTACGGTGTTCATCTGTTCCTTCATCAAGACGGAGGGGACGATGGCGAGCCTCGTTGCCGTGTTCTCCACGGCGGTGGGTTTCCTCATCGGCGCATACATGCCGCTGGGCATGCTGCCCACCTGGGTGCAGACGGTGTGCGCGTTCATTCCGGGTACCTATTCCTGTGCACTGGTGCGCTATTCCTTCATGGCAACGCCCATCGCGGAATTGGAGCAGTATGTTGTTGAGCTTATGCCGGAACTAACGAACGGACAGGAACTCATTGCGGAGCTGACGGGAACGTTCGGGTACAATCTGGAATTTCTGAATGTTACGGTGGGGCCGCCCTATCAGATGCTTGCGCTTACGGTGTTCAACCTGGTGTTCCTCGCTCTGAATATCTTTTCGGGTAAAAAACTTGCGGACGTGCTGGGTGTGGGCAAAAAGAGGCGCAAAAAACGCGCTCAACTCGCGCAGCAGCATGCTGCCGGCGATAGCAAACAAACGCAGCCCGCCGCATCTGCGGACGCGGGAGGGGAGCCCGCCGCCGGGGAGGAGGTTTTTGCCGCGCCGGATGAGGATCTGGAGAAAAAAGAATAAAGATGCGCCCTGCCGCGATTTTCGGCAAGGCGCGCATATTCAGTTTCTTTTCTGTTCACCGTACAGCGCGGTCGATGAAATTGCTGTTTTCGAATCTTGGTATTATTATGAGAGGAGGGGCGAAATACGCCGTAAAGCAATGGTAGTTCAGACAGAGCATGAAAAGCTGGGGACCATCGTGTATGAGGAGAGTTTCTGGACGGGGAGAAAGAAACTTTCGGTGAACGGCCTGCCCTGTGAAAGGGCAGACAAAAGGACGTTCCGCCTTGCCGACGGCAGAACGGCGCAGCTCGTGGGCAACTATATCCGCGGGGTACGGCTGGAGTTGGGCAGCGAGAGCGTGCAGATCGTTGCGGGAGCAAAGTGGTATGAGTATGTGCTGGCGCTCCTGCCGCTGCTGTTCGATCTTGTCTGGGGAAATGTACCCGCGCTCTTTGCGCTCTTTCCCATGGTGGGGGGCGCACTCGGCGCCCTGATCTGTGCGCTGGGGATGTGCCTTTGCTTTGTGTTCATGCGCAAGGCGGGCAAATGGTGGCAGAAGGTGCTCATCGCGCTTGCGGTGGGAGCGGCCGCCATCCTCATCTGTTACGCCATTGCGCTTGCCATTCTGTCGGCAGTGTAAAGCATGGAACGGCAGGGTGCGCCGCGGAATTGTTCCGCGGCGCGCCCTGCTGCTTTTGTTTGAAACGTATGTCCAAAAGGGGCGCCGCCTGCACAATTTGTGCGGGCGGCGCCTGTTGCGATGCGGGGTATCATTTTCCGAACAATGCGCGGATCATGTCGGAGACATACCGCACGGGAACGAGCTCGATCTTGTCCTTGAATTTTTCGCACGCCTTCATGTTTTTGGCGGGCAGGATCACGCGGCGGAAGCCCATCTTCAGGCACTCGTTCACGCGTTTGTCGGCAAAGTTCACGCCGCGCACTTCGCCCGTTAAGCCAACTTCGCCGAACACGGCGGTGTACTTTTCCACAGGCGTCATTTTTTCGGCGCTCGCAAGGGCGGCGCATACGGCAAGGTCGGCGCTCGGCTCGTTCAAGCGGATGCCGCCCATCGCGTTGAGGTAGACGTCCTGCGTACCCAGCGGGATGCCGCAGCGCTTTTCCAGTACGGCGATGAGCACCACCAGGCGGTTGAAGTCCACGCCCAGCGACATTCTGCGTGGCAGCCCGTAGGCAGTCTTGCACATGAGCGTCTGGATCTCCACCATCATGCACCGATTCCCCGTCTCGCTCGGGGTGACAACGGCGCCCGCCGCCTCGCCGCGGCTGTCCGAGAGAAAGAGGGAGGAGTAGTCGGAGAGCCCGAAGATGCCCTCGCCCGTCATCTCGAATACGCCCACTTCCTGCACGGAGCCGAAGCGGTTTTTGACGGCGCGCAGGATCTTGAAGTTTTCCGTCCGCTCGCCCTCGAAGTAGAGGACGGCATCCATGATATGCTCGAGCACCTTGGGGCCCGCGAGCGTGCCCTCCTTGGTGACGTGCCCCACGATAAAGAAGGTGATGGAGCGCGACTTGGCGATGCGCATGAGGCGGGCGGCACATTCGCGCACCTGTCCCACGCTGCCCGCCGCCGAGGTGAGCGCGTCCGTGTAGATCGCCTGGATGGAGTCTATCACGACATACTCTGCGTCGAGGATGGCCTCCTCTGCCTGTTCCAGGTTGGTCTCGTTGAGCAGCATCAGCGTGTCCGCGTCGATCTTCAGCCGCTCGCAGCGCAGCTTCACCTGCGAGCAGCTCTCCTCGGCGGAGAGGTAGAGCACCTTGTGCTCCTTGGAAAGGTGCGCCGCGACCTGCGTGAGAAGGGTGGACTTGCCCACGCCCGGATCCCCGCCCACCAGCACGAGCGA
>CAJFNH010000085.1 GCA_904394195.1 Candidatus Gallimonas caecicola | reverse complement strand
TTATTACGTCAACGGACTGCGGCAGCATCTGCAGCACTTCGTCATTGCGGACGACCTCAAATACCTCAAACGGGGCGGACGTGTGAGCGCGGCAAGCGCCACCATCGGCACCATGCTCAATATCAAACCAGTGCTCACCTTTGATAAGGAGGGCAAACTCGTCGTCATCGATAAAGTGAAGGGCACCAAGAAGGCGATCGCCTTCATCAAGGCGAAGATGGAAAAGGAAGGCCCCGCCGAGCCCAAGCATGTTTTTATCGTGCATACGGGCAACGAGCCGCCTGCAAGGGAGCTGGAGGCGTATGTCAAGGAGCGCTTCGGCATCCAGCCGCATGTACAGATCATGGGGCCCGTCATCGGCTCCCATCTGGGGCCCAACGCCTTTGCGCTCGGCTATTTCACAAAGTCGCTGCGCAACGAATTTTAAAGCTCCGGTCACATTTGCCGGCTGTTCCCCGGTAGACGGGGTCATACCCGGATGCGGGCGGAAAAGGTGGATCATGAGGCATTTTTTTGCAAAACTTTCTGTCGTGACGGCCGCCGTTCTGGGCGGCGCATTGCTGACGGCGTGCACGCAGTCCGCGGGCATCGGCAACGCAAAGGTCAGGCTCGCGTTGAGCGATGAGACCCGCGTCGTGGTCGAAGTGACGGCGGGGGATCTGACTCACAGTCTGTATGACGCGCTCGCTTCCCTTGCGGAAAAAGGCGATATCCGCATGGAGGGCAGTTCGTCGGATTACGGCTTCTATCTCACGTCCGTCAACGGCATGGCGGCGGACGAAAGCAATTACTGGGCGGTGTATACCACGCTCGGCACGCTGGATGACATCGTCTATTCGGACACGGCGTACGGCACATGGGAATATGAGGGCCGCACTCTTGCCATGGCGGCCTACGGCGTTTCGGGGCTTCCCCTTGTGGAAGGGGAATGGTATGCGCTCGTCTGGACGCCGTATGAACAGAATGGCGAATAGTGTGCGGAAGCGGGGACCGGCGCAGACCGTGGCGTTTTCCTCGGTCATGTGCGCGCTGCTGCTCACGGCGCAGTTCGTTCTTTCCTTTGTGCCCGGCGTGGAGCTTGTTACGGCGCTGTTGCTCGCGTTCTGCTATTTTTTCGGCCGGCGGTGCGGCGTTCTGACCGCCACGGCGTTCTCTCTTCTGCGCTGTTTCATCTTCGGATTTGTTCCCAACGTCATCGTGCTCTACCTCATTTATTATAACGCCTTTGCTCTTTTCTTCGGCTGGCTGGGCAGGCGCGGACGCCCGGTGGCGGCATGGGTGTGCCCCGCGGCGCTCGTCGTTCTTGCCGGGGCGGCGCTTGCGGCGGCGCTTTTCGATATCCCCGTGAGTGTGCTTGACGCCGCCCGCCTGAAGGGCATGGCATGGGCGCTGTTCGCCGTCATGTGTGCGCTGCTCGTGCTGTACGCCGTACTGCTCGTGCGGGGGGAGAGATGCAGGCAGGCGGCGGCGCTTGCAGCGCTTGCGGCGCTCTGTACGGTGTGCTTTACGCTGCTGGACGACGTCATCACCCCGCTCTTTTACGGAATGAGCGCGCAGGTCGCGTTCGCGTATTTCGGCGCGAGTTTTCTTGCCATGCTGCCGCAGACGATATGCGCAGCAGTGAGCGTGCTCATCCTGTTCCCCGTTTTTGCAAGAATTTTCGCGGGGCGTGCGCAAAAATCCCCCGCAAACATTGGACGAATGTATAAAGATATGGTATAATAGCCATATCTTTTTTATTATGCGCCGGTGGGGCGCGCGATCGGAGCAGAATATGGCAAAGGACAATTTCGTAGAACAGATCGCGGATATCGACAGCGATTTTCCGCAGTGGTACACCGACGTCGTCGTCAAGACCAGGCTTGTCGATTACGGACCCGTCAAGGGAACGATGGTCATCCGTCCGTACGGCTATGCGATCTGGGAAAATATCCAGCGCGAGATGGACGCGCGCTTTCGGGCGGAAGGCATCGAGAACGCCTATTTCCCGCTGCTCATTCCCATGAGCTTTATGACGAAGGAGGCGGAGCATGTGGAGGGGTTTGCGCCCGAAGTTGCCGTCGTCACGCACGCGGGGGGCGAAAAGCTCGCCGAGCCGCTTTGTATCCGGCCCACCTCGGAGACCATCATCGGCAGCATGTATTCCAAATGGATCCAGTCCTACCGCGACCTGCCCGTTCTCATGAATCAGTGGGCGAACGTCATGCGTTGGGAAAAGACCACCCGTCCCTTCCTGCGCACGAGCGAATTTTTGTGGCAGGAAGGACACACCGTTCACTCTTCTGAAGCGGAAGCCATGGAAATGACCTTAAAAATGCTTGCCGTATATGAAGAATTTGCACGCACCTGCCTTGCCATGCCCGTTCTGACGGGACGCAAGACGGAGAAAGAAAAGTTTGCGGGCGCCATAGCCACTTTCGGTATGGAGGCGATGATGCACGACGGCAAGAGTTTGCAGGCAGGTACCACGCACTATCTCGGTCAAAATTTTGCCAAGGCGTTCGAGATCAGATTTCTGGATAAGGACGGTGCGCTCAAGTATGGCTATACGACGTCGTTCGGCGTCTCCACCCGTCTTATCGGCGCCATTATCATGACGCACGGGGATAAGCGCGGGCTGGTGCTGCCGCCCGTCGTCGCGCCCGTGCAAGCTGTCATCGTACCCATTGCCGCCAAGAAGGAGGGCGTTTTGGAGGCGTGCCGCGCCCTGAAGGAAAACCTTGCCGCCGCAGGCGTGCGCGTCACTTTGGACGATTCGGAAAATTCGCCCGGCTGGAAGTTCAACGAGTGGGAGATGAAGGGCGTCCCCGTGCGCATCGAGCTGGGCCCGCGCGATCTGGAAGCGGGCAAGTGCACCCTCTTCCGCCGCGATACGCTGGAGAAGTCGGAGTGCGCGCTGGACGGCGCCGTGCAGACCGTCAAAGAACTGCTTGTGGAAATTTCCGATACCATGTACGAGCGCGCCAAAGCGCGCATGGATGCGCGCATCATCCGCGCTTCGACGCTCGAGGAACTGCTTGCGGGCGTGGAAGGGGGCAACTTCGTGCGTGCAGGCTGGTGCGGCTGCCGCGCGTGCGAGGATAAGGTCAAGGAATTTGCCCAGGCGACGGCGCGCGTGCTGGACGGCGAGAATACGTCGGATACATGCGTCGTTTGCGGCAAAAAGGCGCAGAGCACCGTGGTGTTTGCAAGGGCGTACTAGTTCACGAAATTCTTTTCGAACCGACGAAAAGAATTTTCCGTGAGTTTGAGGAAAACCCGACGTTCGCTGCGCTCTGCGTTCGATTTGTCTCACGCGGGTAGATCCCGCGTTCGGTCAAGGTTTTTGCCCTACCGATGGCAAAAATCTCAGTTCGGGCGTGCGCCGAAGCCACACCGTGGCTGTCGGCATAACACACACCCTCACCCTGCGGCGCGCAATGGCAACAGTTATAGCGCGCCGCTACACCTTTCCGCAAAAGCGCAGGCATGCGCAAATGTGGGACGCTGGCGGAGGTATGATCAGGAGGTCGGTTATGACGCATCTTCCCGAATGGCTCTCGGACGCGGTTTTTTATGAGATCTATCCGCAGTCCTTTCAGGATACGAACGACGACGGGATCGGCGATATCCCCGGCATGGTCTCCCGACTCGGGTACATTCAATCGATCGGCTGCAATGCTGTCTGGGTCAATCCCTGGTACGATTCTCCCTTTGGAGACGCCGGCTATGACGTGCGCGACTACAAGCTGGTCGCGCCCCGTTACGGCAGCAATGCCGATGCGAAGCGCTTCTTCAATGAGGCGCACGCGCGCGGGATACATGTGCTTATCGACCTTGTCCCCGGGCATACGTCCATCGATCATCCATGGTTCAGGGCCTCTGCGCAGCCCGAGAAAAACCGTTTTTCCGGGCGCTATATCTGGTCGGACAGCGTATGGGAGAGCACGGATATCCCCTGCCTGCGCGGCATTTCCCAGCGTGACGGCTCGGTTGGAGTGAATTTCTTTTCCAATCAGCCCGCGCTCAACTACGGCTATGCAAAGCGCACCCGCCCGTGGATGGCGGCGCCCGACAGTCCGGACGCCCTTGCAACGCGCGAGGCGATGAAGGACGTCATGCGCTTCTGGCTGGATATGGGGGCGGACGGCTTCCGTGTGGATATGGCGGCAAGCCTTGTCAAGGCGGATGAGGAGAGCCGCGAGACGATCAGGCTCTGGCAGGATTTCCGCGCCTTTCTCGATGCGGAATATCCCCGCTGCGCAATGGTATCCGAGTGGGGCGTGCCCGCAAGATCCATCGAGGGCGGATTTCACATGGATTTCATGCTGCACTTCGGTCCGCCGGCCTATACTTCGCTCTTCCGAAGCAGTCATCCGTTTTTCTCGCGCGAAGGCAAGGGAGACATCACCATCTTTCTTGAAACGTATCTTCGCCACCTTGCTTCCACGCAGGGGAGAGGACTCATCTGCATCCCGTCGGGCAATCACGATATGCCCCGACTCGCCCGCGGAAGGAACGCACACGATCTGAAGATTTGTTTTGCATTCCTGCTCACCATGCCCGGCGCGCCCTTTATCTACTACGGCGACGAGATCGGCATGCGCTATCTTGAGGGGCTCACCTCGGTGGAGGGCGGGTATGACCGCACGGGCTCGCGTTCGCCCATGCAGTGGAAAAACGGCGGCGGGTACGGGTTTACCAATGCGAAAACTTCCTATATTCCCTTTGACGGGAGCGCGGACGCGCCCACCGTTGCGGCGCAGGAAGGGGATGCAGGATCCCTGCTCAACACGGTAAGAGAGCTTGTAAAGCTGCGCCGAGAACACCCCGCGCTGCGCTCGTTCGGGGAATTTGTACCCGTTTTTGCCGAAGCAGGCAGATATCCGTTCGCCTACGAACGAAGGGGCGGCGGCGAGCGCCTGCTCGTCGTGCTCAATCCTGCGCAGCGGCAGGAGCGGGTACCCTTCGATTGTTCGGGCAAGGTGCTCTTTGAAGCGGGCGGCGTGCCCGCGGCGGGCATCGTTCCCGCGTGCAGCGCCTGTATCATCAGTAAGTAAGCAGTTTTTTGGAGGGATCCGATGAAACACATCGATATAGCAAGCGTTTTACAGGACAAGACGCTCATCGGCAGCCGCGTCACCGTCTGCGGATGGGTGCGTACGTCGCGCGATTCGGCGGCGGTCGCCTTTCTTGAGGTAACGGACGGAACAAGCTTTTCCCGCCTGCAGGTAGTCGTGAACAAGGCAAAATTCAATCTCGACCCCGAATGCACCAAATGCGGCGCCAGCGTCTGCGCGACGGGCGTCGTGGTCAAGGCATTCAGGGGGGAGGGCGCCGAACTCAACGCCGAGAGCGTGACCCTTCTGGGCAGGTGCCCGGGCGACTATCCCATCCAGAAAAAGCGCACCACGCTCGACTTTCTGCGCACCATCCCGCACCTGCGGCTGCGCACGAACACCTTTGCGGCGGTGTTCCGCGTGCGCAGCGTGGCAGCGCAGGCCATCCATCGCTACTTTCACGAGCACAGGTTTTACTATGTGCATACGCCTCTCATCACCGCGAGCGACTGCGAGGGCGCGGGCGAGATGTTCCGCGTGACCACCCAACCGTGGGATGCGAAGTATGAGAGCGAGGCGGCGTATTATAAGGAGGACTTCTTCGGCCAAAAGGCGGGGCTCTCCGTTTCGGGACAGCTTGAAGGGGAGGTCGCCGCCATGGCACTGGGCAGGATCTACACGTTCGGGCCCTCCTTCCGCGCCGAAAATTCCAACACGACCCGCCACCTTGCGGAATTCTGGCACGTTGAGCCGGAGATCGCCTTTGCCGAGCTGCCCGAAGTGATGGAAGTTGCCGAGGAGATGATAAAGTACGTCGTGCGCGCAGTGCTCGAGGAGTGCCCCGCCGAGATGGACTTCTTTGAAAAGTTCGTGGAGAGCGGGCTGAAGGCGAAGCTTTCC
>CAJFNH010000084.1 GCA_904394195.1 Candidatus Gallimonas caecicola | reverse complement strand
CGTTCATATTGGGCATACGGATATCCATGAGCACCACGTCCGGGTCGCAGCTGTCCACCATTTTGAGCGCCTCAAACCCGTCGGACGCGATGCCGACGACTTCCAGGTCGGAACAGGAAGACAGCACGCTCTTGATGCCGTCCGCAAGAATGGACTGATCGTCCGCCAAAAGTACCCTGATCTTTCTTTCCATACTCTTTCCTCACTGTGATCATATATTGTCCGCAGGCAGATCGATGTGGATCTCAAAGCCGTTGTCCGGCTCCGTTTCGCAGCGCACGCTGCCGCCGAGCGCCTCGGCGCGCGCATACATGCCCTTGAGCCCGAAGCCCTTGCGCAGTCTGGATTGCTCCATCCCGCAGCCGTTGTCCGAGAGCAAAAAGGAGATCTTATCCCCCTTTTGCTTGAGTTCGAAATAGAACGCCGTGGCACTGCCGTGGCGCAGCCCGTTGGAGATGCCCTCCTTGAGCGTGTTACAAAGAAACCGATGCTTTGCCCGGCAGAGCCTGATATCGTCGATATCGGTGCGGATGACGATGCCCGTACCGTCCGTGGAGTCGTGCACGATGGAGAGCAGCGCCTCGCGCAAAGTGAGCTGTTCGCTCTCGCCGGAGAGCAGGTGTACGCTCTCGCGCAGCTCCTCGAGTGCGTTGCGCGCCTGCAGGTTTGCCGCCGCGATCTTGCGTCTGGCGTCCTCGGGGTCGCTGTCGATAACGAGCTTTGCCGCCTCCGTCTGCATAATGATGGTGGTGATGGAGTGTCCCGCCGTATCGTGGATGTCTTTGGCGATGCGCTGGCGCTCTTCCAGCGCCGTCACCTCATGCAGCTCCTTATACGCGTCCTGCAGTTTCTTGTTGCTCTCGGCAAGCTCCTCATACGCGGCACGCAGCTTGCGGTTGCTCTCGTCCAGTTCGGAAAAGGCGTTGCCCAGATCCACGTTCCTGCGCCAGATCTGAATGGCAAGGTTGAAACCGAGAAAGTGCAGCGCGATGAGCAGGATATCGTTGAAGGCATTGGAGATGAGCGTTGCGACATGCACGGTTTCCCCTTTGAGCGCACCCGAAACGGCAAACGCCACTAAAAACAGCACAACGCTCGCCACACCCATTGCAAGGCTGCCCGCCATGTTCTTCTGCCCCAGATAAAATTCGGACAAAATGATGATATACAGCGTGGAGATGAGCGCCCCGTCCGTGAATACGGTGAGCACGATGAGACAGAGCGTATCCAGCACATAGCAGGCGATCTTTTCCCGGAATGTGTGCAGCACCCAGATCTTGACGGCATTCTCCGCCCCAAGAAATACGCATACTGGCACCACTACCCACCATGCGCGCACATTGACAAAATAGACCGCATGCATGCTGCCGAATATAAGCAACACCTCAACAAAAATGAGCAGGCAGAAGATGAGCACATTGCCCCATCTTTGCAGAAATGCGGGCTCCAGACGGAATTTTCTGCGATCAGCCACGATAGAGTTTCTCCCCGACCAGTGCCGCAATATCGAATTTGCGGCGGATCTCCTCCATGCGCCCGACCAGAAAGTAGCTGTACGTCCCGTCCTGCCCGACGATGATATGGTCATACAGGCGGATGCCGTTCATCGAACAATATATCTGCATCTGCGCCGTAAAGCCGTCGTCCTCCCTGGAGGGATGGGCGGGCGCGGCCGGATGGTTGTGCGCAAGCACGATGCCGGCAGGCCTGCGCGCGGCAAAAAAGTCGGCGATCTCCCCCGTCTCCAGCTGTACGCGGTCGGAAAGCCTTTCGCTGAAGCGTTTGCATGAATGGACATGCTGCTGCGCATCGATAGAGAAAATCTCCAGCACCTCTGCCGAGAGGGCTTCATAACGCCTGCGCAGAAAGAGCGAGAACTCGCCTGCACTGAACAAAGCCGGCAACTCCTCGCGCTCGCGGCCGACGCGCGCATAGATCTCGGCAATGCAGCGCAGATACGCCGCCGTCTCCCGTCCGATGCCCCTGACGTCGAGCAGTTCACCGAAGTCTGCGCAGAACAGCTCTTTGAGCGAAGGGAACTCGAGCAGCAGCTCATGCGCGAGCGGGTTGGTGTTTTTGCGCGGGATGGCATTGAAAAGCAGGATCTCCAGAAGCTCGTGATCCTGTAGATCCTCCGCGTGTTCCAGCCGCTGCAGCATGCGTTGTCTGTGCCCTTCGTGCATAAATTGCCTCTTATATTCCTCATTGTAACATATTTTTATGATTTTTGCACCAAAATCGGCGGGCATTTTGCATTTTTTATGCGTTTTTTTCTGCGAAAAACACCGGTCGTCTGCATTTTCCGGGAAAAATACCGTCTTGACATCCATCCCGCAGCGTGATATGATAGAGACAGAAAAGTTTGGGGAAGGGACGCCATGTTTGTACTGCAGAGCCGCTGGAAACCGGAAGGCGGCAGCCTTTACTACTACGGACTGCGCAACAAGGAGCACATGTTCCGCAACTGCGTGCGCCTGAACAGGCGGCAGCGCGCCGTGATCGAAGCGCTCCCGTGTGAGCTCACCCCCGCGCAGAAGCGCTCGCTCGGAAGCCTTCTGGGCGTGCAGGTGGTCGAGGAGAAAATGGTGCGCCGCGTGCCGAAAAGTCTGTCCGAAGCCCGTTTTTGTACGACGTGCTGTGCCAACGACTTCATCATCCCCGGACTGGAATTTGACGGCGAAGGGCGCTGCCCGATGTGCCAGACCGCCCATGAGACGCGCACGCTCAAGAGCGTGGTCCCGCTCGTCACGCAGCTTACCCGCGCAAAAAAATCGCGCTTCGACGTCGCCGTCTTTTACACGGGCGGCAAGGACTCCACTTTTTTGCTCTACCACCTTGCAAAAGTGCTCGGACTGCGCGTTCTGGCGCTCACCTGGGAGATCCCCTATATTTCGCCGCACGCAAAGGCGAGCATCGAGGGCGCGAAGAAGGCCTTCCCCAACGTGGAATTCCTGGTGCGTACGGTGAGCGCCGACGACCTGCGCAGGGTGTATTGCAAACTTCTGGAATTGAGCGCGAATACCTGCGCCTGCCCCTCCCTTGCCTATGTGCTCTTCTATCCCGAACTGGTCGCCAACCGCGTTCCCTATTTTGCAACGGGAAACGAGCCCGTACAGATGCTGGGGCTGTACTACAATCACCTTGCGCCCCGCATCGCCTATTCCTTTGCCGACAATCGCTTCCTGCAGGCGATCGTCAACCTGGGAAGGCTGGTCACTTTGCACCCGCCCCTGCGCAGAGGACAGCTGCATACGCTGATGACGATGAAACAGCTCGCCTACGGCGATCATCCCCTGAAAAAGATGAGCGGATACCGCAGCGAGCTGGTCTCCAACGTGGTCACGGCGATCCACGAAGTCCCCGCCTTTCTGCCGCCCCTGCGGCGCTGTATCCGCTCGTCCTCCTTCACGGGGCACATTCCCGCCTTCGTGCAGTTCGACCTGGACGCGGCGTGCGGCGGCACCTACGACTGGAACAAGGTGCGCGATATCCTGCTTGGCGAGTGCGGCTGGGTGCCGCCCCCCGACGACGGGAAAGCCCTGCACACGAGCTGCAGCATCGAGCGCTGCAAGGATCGGTCGCAGTTCCTGCGCTTTTATAACTGCGAGAGCAAGATGATCCCGTTCAGCGCCATCGAGATCTCGCTCGCGAGCAGAAACTGCGGGCGTTCGCGCGAGGAGATGATGTATGAGATCGAACACCTTCTGGGGTTTTCGCTGGAAGAGCTGCCCGAATGCGCCCTGATGCGCGGCTGGGCGGAGCAGACGCCGCAATGACGGTCTACTACTTTTCGGGCAGCGGACATACCGCCGCCGTTGCCGCATATGTCGCCCGGCGGCTGGCTTGCGAGGCGGTCGCCATCCTTGCGGACATGCCCGCACAGAGCGCACATACCGCCGTGGTCGCCTTTCCCGTCTACTGCGAAGATGTCCCTTCCATCGTAAAACATTTCCTGCGCAGACTGAAGGCGGATCGCATCGCCCTGCTGGCGACCTACGGCGGCGTCTCCTTCGGAAACAGCCTGCGGCGGGCGCAAAGATGCACGAAAGCAATGCTCATCGCCGCTGCCGCCGTAGCAACGGGGCACACCTTTTCGGGCGAGGACGCCCCATTCGATCCCGCCCCGCTCGAGCCCTTCTTTGCCCGTCTCGCCGACCCCGTTCCCATCCGGCTGCCCGTGTGCCGCGCCCATCCCCTTGCGCATTTTTTTCCGGGGCTGCGTAGCCGACTGGGCGTGAAGCTGCTCCGTTCGGACGCATGCACCGCCTGCGGCGCCTGCAACGCCGCATGTCCGCAGCGCACCATGCGCTTCGGAAAGCCGGGCATAAAGTGCATCCGCTGCCTGAAATGCGTTCACGTCTGTCCGGAAAAAGCCCTTACATTCTCGCCGCGCCCCATGTTGGTGCGCTGGCTGGTAAAACGCCGGAACGGGAGGACCGTCGTATTCCCGCAGCAAAAATCCTGAAAACATGCAAACGTATTCATTGAAACAGATGCAAATGCGGCAAATGCTTGACATTCCCGAAAGCCGCGTGTATAATAACGGAAAGTAAATCTTTGGAGAAGCTGTATGACTGATATCCTCGAGCAAACCGTAAAAAGTATCTCCGAGAGTATTCGATTTGATTCTTCACTCTCGCATGCTACGTCCGCCCTGCCCTTCGGAAAAGGAACGGCGGACTGCCTTGCGCACTTTCTGGCGCTGGCACAGTCCTTTGGATTTGAAACGCACAACTATGACAACTATGCAGGCGAAGTGATCTTCGGCGAAGGAGAAGAATTTGCCATTCTTGCGCACCTTGACGTTGTTCCCGCAGGAAACGGCTGGAAAAAAGACCCCTTCGGCGGCGAGGTGTCGGACGGAAAGATCTGGGGCAGGGGCGCCATCGACGACAAGGGCCCCGTTATGTGCGTGCTGTACGCGCTCAAGGCGCTCAAGGACGAGGGATTTGTTCCCCGCAGGAAGATCAAGCTCATCGTCGGCTGCAACGAAGAAAACGGCTGGGCGTGCATCGAACACTACAATGAAGTCGCCCACATGCCCGACGAAGGTTTCTCGCCCGACGGCAGTTTCCCCGTCATCTATGCGGAAAAGGGCATCCTGCATGTGCGCCTGCATTTTCCGATGGACGAAAAGCCCCCCTTCTTCTTTCTTGAAGGCGGCTCCGGCGCCAATATGGTCTGCGACGAGTGCTCGGCAACGCCCCGCACGCTCACCCTGACCAAGGCGCGCGAACTGGGACTGGAAGTGCGCAGCAAAAAGATCATTGCGCACGGCAGATCGGCGCACGGCTCCACCCCCGAACTGGGCGAAAATGCCATTCTGCCCATTCTCAGGTTTTTTGAAGGAAAGAGCGATCGCATCAAATACATCATCGACTGCGTGTTCAACGACCGCTTCCGCCTGACCGAACTGGAGGATGAGACGGGCAGGCTTACCCTTTCGCCCAATATCATCAAATACCGCAAGGGCGAAGTACAGGTGATCTGCGATATCCGCTACCCCGCGACCGTACCCTATTCCGAAGTCATAGCAAGGCTCGCGCAGATGGGTGTCAAGTACGAGACCATCCGTCATCAGCCGCCCCTCATGCAGGACAAAAACGGCGCGCTCGTACAGACGCTTCTGAAAACGTATGAAGCATGCACGGGCATTTACGCGGAGCCCATTGCCATCGGCGGCGGCACCTACGCGCGTGCCCTCAAAAACGGCGTGGCGTTCGGGCCGGAAATGGAAGACGACGAGCCCGTCATGCACCAGGCGGACGAATATATCACCATCGAACGGGTCAGGCTGCTGCTCAACGTCTACAAAAATGCGATCGAAGCACTGACAAAATAAAAATACCGGCAGCCGCGGCGCATATGTGCGCCGCGGCTGTTTGTTTGCAAGCTGGGGAATAGTGGATCGCGGGCGGCTCATGATGACGAAAAACTACCTCTGCACGGCCTTTAAATATAGTTTCAGCTTACCGTACATACCGGTCTTCTGATTG
>CAJFNH010000083.1 GCA_904394195.1 Candidatus Gallimonas caecicola | reverse complement strand
TTAGAAGCAAGTCTTCGCTGGAGCCCACTGCGGCGATCTTCCCGTCTGTCACGGCCACGGCAGTGGCAGTCGGGAGACTGTCGTCCATTGTCACCACATCGGCGTTATAGTACAGGGTGTCGATTTTCACAAGATTGCTCCCCCTTCTGCTCTAAAATCGAAATTCTATGTGAGTGAACGAACTGTAATCCGACATTTTAGAAGGGCCCGAGGCCGATGATCTGAGCAATGGCGCACAGAATACAGGAGACTACGGTATAGGCGAGATACATGATCCAGCTGAACTTGATCCACTGGCTCCACTCCACTTGGGCGGCGCCCAGGGAAGCCACAATAACGCCGGCGGTGGGGGAGAACCAGTTGGTAAAGCCGTCGCCGTAGCAGTAGGCCAGCACGATAGCCTGCCGCCGGATTCCCAGTATATCGGACAGGGGAACCATGATGGGGATCAGCGTGACCACCTTGCCGTTGGCGCTGGAGACAAAGACATCGGAGATGGTGACCACCAGGCACATGAGAACGATACCGACCACGGGGCCGCCCATAGCGAGAACTTCGCCCAGGAAGTGGACCAGAGAGTCCAGCAGCATGGTCTGCTCCATCACGCTCATGATGGCGGCGGCAACGCCGACCGTGAGGGCGCCAGCCATGATGCCCTTGGTGCCGCGGATGAAGAGCGCGCAGATCTTCATTCCGGAGATCGGCGCCTGCGCCGAGGTCACGGATGACAGCCTGAAACAGGGCGAGAGTTTCCCTGCGGGCGCACGCCTCATTGACGGCGCAGGGTTTGAGGACTACGGCACCAGCGAGGTGCTCAAGGACCGCATCCGCATGTCGGAAGAAGGGCTGTTCGTTATTTCGGCTGCCATCTCCGGCGGCGCGCTGGTGGGCGAGCCCGTCATCGAGAGCCGCGGCTTCGTGTTCTCGGACGAGCGCGACTATATGCGCGATCTGAAGGACGTCGTCGTCAAGGCGATCGACGGGGCGCCTTCGCACGGCGGCAATGCGGAAATTTCTGCAGCCATCCGCCGCGCCGTCAGGAACTATCTGTTCAAAAAGACCAAGCAGTCGCCCATGATCCTGACGGTGATACAGGAAGTGTAGTTCACACTTTTTCTTTCAAACTGATGAAAGAAAAAGTCGTGATTTTGAGAGACAACCCGCGGGCATGCCGCAAGGGCGGCTGACCGCCGGTTGTCTCTCGGCGGCGAATATCGCAACAATCATAACTTCGCCGCCCTCACTCTTTCCGCGTAAGCCGCGTGAGCGGCAAATTGGGTCCCGCTGCGCAGGGCAACCCTGCTTGCGGGAGGAAATGATAGCGTGTTCACGCAAATCTTTTTGCAAAGGCAAAAATCTTTGCCGTGATTTTCAAGGAAAACGCCGCCGCGACGCGCCTTCGGCTGACTGCGGCTCGTTTTCCCTCTGCGGGCGAATTTTAGGGGCTTCCCATTATACTTCGCCCACATTCACTCTTTCCCCATAAGCCGAGGTGTCGGCAAATTGAGTCACGCGGCGCAGGGCAACCCTGCTTGCGCACATGATTATAGCTCCAATTCATGCCTCCCCTTTGTAAGGGGAGGGTAGGGTGGGGTCGTCACATGTCAAGGACAGTCAATCAGGCTTCCTCTGAAAAGCCGAAAATTTTTGGGGAAGATGGCTGCGAAGCGGACGGATGAGCCCCCCCCTTAACACTTGTTTTAAGGGGGGATGTCCAAAGGACAGGGGGGATCGGGGATCGGGCAACTGCCGATCTGCGGCCCCTGTGCGGGGCAAAGGGGGTATCATGGGCACGCCGAAAGAAATTGCACGTTCCATTGTCGAAGGGATTCCGGAGGTGCGCATCCGCCCCATGATGGGGGAATGGCTCGTCTATTTCAGGGAGCATCTGGTCGGCACCATCGAGGACGGGCGGCTCTATCTCAAAGATACGCCCGCGTCCCGTCCGCTTCTGGAGGGGGCGCCGCTCCTCCCGCCGCACGCGGGGGCAAAACCCGCCTTTCTCATGGAAGGAAGGAGCAAGGAAGAACTTTGCGGACTGTTATGGCAGATGATACCATGAACAAATCATCGGAACGGCTTGCCGCGCTTCGGGCGGCGGCTCTCCGGGAACGGGACCCTACGGCGAGCGACGATGTGCTCGCCGTTTTATTGGATGAGGCGGCGCGCATCGGCGGGGCGCGTGTGCTGGAAGTGGGAACGGGCAGGGGTCTGACCGCAATCGCCCTGCTGCTCGGCGGCGCAGTCCATGTCACCGCCGTCGAGCGGGACGGGGAGCGCATCGCTGCCGCAAAGGAAAATTTCGCCTCCTTCGGCGTTGCCGATCGCGTGCGCCTGCTCGAGGGGGACGCGCTGGATATCCTGCCGCAACTGGAAGGGTGCTTCGACCTCATCTTTCTGGATTGCGCCAAGGTGCAGTACCGCCGTCTGCTGCCCGACTGCAGGCGGCTGCTGCGGGCAGGCGGCGTGCTGTGTGCGGATGACGTGTCCCTCTTTTCGGGGGACGTTCCCAAAAAACGCAGGATGCTCGCACGGCATATCGAAGAATTTCTGCAGGCGCTCTCCTCGGACGGCGGCTTCCGCACGCAGGTGCTTCCCGTCGGAAAGGGACTTGCCGTCGCCCGCAGAACGGAGGAGACATGAAAAAACTCATCTTTGTCAACGGTACGATGGGCGTGGGCAAGAGCGCCGTCTGCAACGAACTCAAAAAGCTGCTCGCGCCCTGCGCCTTCCTTGACGGCGACTGGTGCTGGGATCTGACGCCCTTTGCGGTGACGCAGGAGACGAAGGAGCTCGTTCTCTCCAACGCGGCGCACCTTCTGCGCTCCTTCCTGAACTGCACCGCGGCGGAGAACGTGCTTTTTTCCTGGGTGATGCCGCGCAGGGAGATCGTCGACGAATTGCTCGCGCGCATCGGGGCAAAGACGCAGTTTTTTCTGTTCACGCTCACGGCGCGCCCGGATACGGTGCGTGCCCGCCTTGAAGGGGACGTCGCCGCGGGCAGGCGCACGCCTGACGTCATCGCCCGCGCTCTCGCCCGCCTTCCCCTGTATGAGGCGGACATGGGCGGGGTGAAGATCGCAACGGACGGCATGGCCGTGTCCGGGATCGCCCGCACGATCGCAGACACGTTGCGCACAAAGGAGATGAGATGAGACCCGAACTTCTTGCCCCCGCGGGCAGCCTTGCAAAACTCAAATGCGCTCTGAACTTCG
This sequence comes from Candidatus Gallimonas caecicola, assembly GCA_904394195.1. GTDB lineage: Bacteria > Bacillota > Clostridia > Christensenellales > Borkfalkiaceae > Gallimonas > Gallimonas caecicola. The sequence goes on along the minus strand of CAJFNH010000083.1, from coordinate 2,840 downwards.
GCGCCGACGCCGTGTATGCGGGCGGGAAGGCCTTTTCCTTGCGCGCCTTCGCCGATAACTTTACAGAAGAAGAACTTGCCGAGGGGATCGCCTATGCGCACGAACGGGGCAAAAAGGTGTACGTCGCCGCCAATATCTTTGTGCGCAACGCCGACCTTGCGCCGCTTGCCGAAAGCTTTCGCTCGCTCGAACGGATGGGGGCGGACGCGGTGCTCGTGTCCGATCTGGGCGCGCTCGCGCTCTGCAGGCGGGTGGCGCCCGCGCTTGCCGTTCACATCTCCACGCAGGCGAACGTCACCAATGCGGAGGCCGCGCGCGCCTATCGGGCGCTGGGGGCGAGCCGCGTAGTGCTCGCCCGAGAGCTCTCCTTTGCGGAGATCGCTGCCATTCACGCCGCCTGCCCCGATCTGGAGCTGGAGGCGTTCGTGCACGGCGCCATGTGCATCTCCTACAGCGGCAGGTGTTATCTCTCCGACTATCTGGACGACAGGCCTGCCAACCGCGGCGCCTGCGTGCAGGCGTGCCGCCGCGCCTACCGCATCCAGAGCAAGGGACAGAGCGGCTGGTGCGACCTGGAGGAGGACGGGCGGGGCACCTACGTCATGAACAGCCGCGACCTCAATTTGAGCGCTCATCTGGACGAACTTGCCGCGGCGGGCGTGTGCTCCTTCAAGATCGAGGGCAGGATGAAGAGCGAATACTATCTTGCCACCGTCGTCAACGCCTACCGCCGCATCCTGGACGGCGCTCCCGCCGCGGCGCTTGCAGATGAGCTGGAGACTTGCGACCACCGCGCCTATACCACGGCGTTCGCCCTCGGGGAAAATCACGATACGTTGCTTCCGGACGGCTCGCAGGCGGCGGGAACGTGTACCTTCATCGCCGTTGTTTTGTTCCGGAAAGACGGCTACGTTTGCGTGGAAATGCGCAACCGCTTTCGCGTGGGCGAGGTGCTCGAGGTGCTCTCGCCGGGCGCTGCGTTCGGCAGCTGCATTGCAGTGGAGGATTTGCGCGACGCGGCGGGCGCGCCCTGCGCGGATGCAAAGCTCGTGCAGGGGCGCTATACGTTCGCCTGCTCCCTTCCGCTCGCGGCGGGGGACATTCTGCGCCGCCGCCGGATGCGGCAGTAAAAAACATTGCCAAAAGAGGGCGGATCGGGTATAATAAGAGCGTGAATTGCCTGTTTTTATATCATCCGACGAGCGGCAAAGGCAAAGTCGCAAAAAAGATCGGCTATATCGAGCGCACGCTGCGCAGTCATTTTGACGGGGTGGACATCATCGCCACCGAGAGCGGCGAGGACATGACATCGCACGCCCGTGCGGGGGCACAGAAGTATGACGTCATCCTGTTTTCGGGCGGCGACGGCACCTTCAACCGCGTTCTGCAGGGCATCGGCGAGGCGCAGGTGCAGCTCGGCTATATTCCGGGCGGAACGACCAACGACGTTGCCCGCTCGCTCGGCATCCCGCGCAATGTGAAGGGCGCGCTCGGCGTCATCCTAAAAGGACACGAGGCGTGGCTGGACGTCATGCGCCTGAACGGCGGCAGGTATGCCATGTACATTGCCGCGGCGGGCGCTTTCACCCGCGCGACATACACCGCCAAACCCTCCTCCAAAAAGAAGTTCGGCATCCTCGCCTATGCGTTCGAGGTCATCCGCCGTGAGCTCAAGCTGCGCGTGTTCCCCCTGAAGGTGACGTCGGAAGAGGGGAGCGTGCAGACGCACTCCGTGCTCATCCTCACGATGAACGGGCGCTCGGTCGCGGGAATGCGCGTCAACCGGCATGCGAGCATGGCGGACGGGCAGATGGAGATGGCGATCATCCGCCAGAAGGAACGCCCCGGTTTCTTTGCCCGCATGGGGGCGTACGCCACGCTGGTCTCGCTCTTTTTGTTTCGCGGCAAGGGGCGCAAAAAACACCTTGCGTTCCTGCGCGGCAGCCGCTTTCAGATCGAAACGGCGCAGGACGTCGTGTGGGATCTGGACGGCGAGGAGGGCATGCGCGGCAATATCGAGGTGGAGCTGCTTCCCCGCAGAATGAGGCTGTTTGTCCCCGAAAAGAAAAAAATATGAAAATGCTTGCAAAAACGCTTGCATTTTCACGGCGATTTTCATATAATGTATGAGCGTGTCCGTTCTGCGGACAGGTATGCTTCTGTGGCTCAGTCGGTAGAGCGATTGATTCGTAATCAATAGGTCGTCGGTTCAAGTCCGACCAGAAGCTCCATTGCGTGAAGGGGCGCCCGTGCGGTGTCCCTTTTTTCTATTTTCACGACGGAAGGGGGAAGTATGAACGGATTAGAGGGAATGTCCTTTCGCGGGCAGTTCCGCAGCTATCAGAAGCGCGTGCTCGATCATGCCGACGCATATCTGAAGGACGGCAGGATCCATATCGTTGCGGCGCCGGGCAGCGGAAAGACCGTTCTCGTGCTGGAACTCATCCGCCGCATCGGCAGGCCGTGTATCATCCTGTCGCCCACGACCGCCATCCGCGGGCAGTGGGGGGAACGGCTGCGCGACCTGTTTCTGGAGGATGGCGCGCAGTTCTCTGCAGTCTATTCCGCCGATCTGCACCGGGTGCGCCCGGTAACTTCCATCACCTATCAGGCGCTCTATACCGCGATCGAACGGGTGCCTGCGCAGGGGGAGGAGGACTGTTCGGATATCGATATTCTTCGGCTGCTGCGCGAACAGGGCATCGGCACCGTCTGTCTGGACGAGGCGCACCATCTGCGCGGCGAATGGCAGCGCGCGCTGGAAAAATTCCTCGGCATGCTGGGGGAGGACTGCAAGCGGATCGCGCTGACCGCCACGCCGCCCTACGACGCGGAGGGTG
>CAJFNH010000082.1 GCA_904394195.1 Candidatus Gallimonas caecicola | reverse complement strand
CCCGCCGGTAACACCCGCCTCCGCGAAAACGACCTCGTTGTCCGCAGAGAGTCTGTTCAGACGTGCAAAGCGCACCGCAACGCCTTCAAAACAGCCGTCCGCCGCGAGCACGTTGGCGCCGGCGCCCAGAAAACAAAAGGGAATCCCCTCCGCCCGAAGCCACGCAAGAAGCTGCCGCGCCTCCTCCGCGCAGGAAGGGCTTGCCGCAGCTGCAGAACGGCCGCCGCACCCGATGCTCGTGTGGCGCGAAAAATCAAATCCGCACTCGCAGGCAAGCTTTGGAAAACGCTCTTTCAAGCGCGTAAAAAACTCCATGATGTTTCACCTGTTATTCTACCATATTCCGTGGCATATTTCAAATGCTTTTGAAATATTTCTCCGGATTTTTTTCTGCACTGCCCGGACGTACAGCGCCCGCTGCATTTTCCAGCGTTTGCGCGGAAGAAAAAATATCGATCGTCTTTCCCTGCGCCCCCGCAGCAGGCAGCATACCGATATCGGAGAGCGCCCCCTGCACGTCCTCCGAAAGCAGCCTGCCGACAAAATCCATGCACTCCTCGCGAAGATCCTGCGAAAATACGCAGATATACTGATAGAGATCGCAGTATTCCGGAAGCGCCTTTGTGTAGACCGTCGCGCCGCGTGCGGCAAAGCGGTTTGCATCCCGCTGCGTTCCGAGCAGATACCGGAATTCTCCGTTCAGAAATGCCAGATACGCGGCAAGCGATTCCCGTTCCTCCCCTTCGATCCCCGCAAAATAGGCTGCTGCGCCGACAAGATTGCACCCGCCCGCCGAGATCGCGGTGTTTCCCGCTTCTTCAAAATCATCCGACAGGGAAAAGAGCAGATAGCGTCCGCGGCACCATGGCAGCGCAAGCGCGCTGCCAGCAAAGGTACCGCCCAGCGCGATGCACCGTTCGCGGTCGACCTCCAGCCCGATCCCGAAGGAGAGGATATCGGGAAAATCTCCCTCCTGCATGGCCGCCTGCGCCCCCTCTGCTGTATAACTCAATACGCGGTAATATGTATTTCCATGCTCCGCAAGGCGCGCCACGCGCTGCAGAAAGGAAGTGCGCGAGCCCTTTCCGCCTTCAAACGTGTCCACATTCCATACAGTGACGACGCACGCATCCTCTCCGGTGCCCTGCTGTACGCGCGCCGTCGGATAAAATACCGTGGCAAGAATGATTGCGGCGAGCAGCACAAACGGAACGGCGCGCCATATCAAGACCAAAGCCCGCTTCATCTCTTCATTTTATGCGCATGCGGCCGGGGATATCCCGATAAAAAGTTTTGGGAGAGGCATTCAGCCTCTCCCAAAGCCCCCTCTGTGCGCACGGCGCACAAAGAGACCTCTATCATCAAGCGCTTTCCGCGCTGCAATCATTAGTTTTCCACTGAATGAGACGAATATGCACGCTCTCGCAACAAAAAAGAGAGGGTCTCCCCTCTCCCGTTTCCTGTTCAGCGCTTGCAGAAGCTGTCGCAGCAGGTGCAATGCTCGCAATCGCAGGTATTGCCCACATGGATGGTCGTCAGCTCACAGTGCATGCCGTCACGGTTGTACTTGCAGTCAGTCACACCGCAGGAAACGCCGCTGTTGATGTTATTCATGCGCTCTTTCCCTCCTTTCTACGCGAAGTATGGGCAATTTTTGCAAAAATATCGGCAACGCCATTGACAAACGCGCCAAAGCCCTGTAAAATAGTATCAACGGAGGTATTATCATATGAAAGTTATCCTCAAAGCAGACGTCAGGGGCAGCGGCAAAAAAGGCGACGTGATCGAAGTGTCCGACGGATATGCAAAAAATTTCCTCATCAAAAAGGGACTTGCGGAGCCCGCTACGGCGAGCGGCATCAATGAGATCTCGCAGCGCAGGACGGCGGACGCCTATCATCGCGCGGAAAATGAAAAATCGCTGCGCGCACTGGCAAAGGAACTTGAGGGAAAGACCGTGACCCTCTCCATCCGCGCGGGAGAGAACGGCAAGGTGTTCGGCTCCGTGACGACGGCGCACATCGCTGCCGCGCTCGCCGAGTCGGGATACGAAGTAGACAAAAAGAAGATCACAACAAAAGAGGCCATCAAAACGCTCGGCATGTTCGAAGCGGAGGTGCGCCTGATGGAAGGCGTGAGTGCCAAAGTTTTTGTCAATGTCGTGCCCCTTGCCTGAATCACAGAAAGCCGACCGCGCTCGGAGCCATACGCTCTGACAAACAATTCTCACTGAAAAACACATCCGCTCTCGCAAGCAAGGCATTGTGCTTATCTTTCTAAATGCTATTGTTCTGTAAGAAAATATGAAATATTTTACCAAAGAATGGTATGAGCTCATGCAGCATCTTGATTACACCGTCGGGATGGAGCCCATCGCGGATAAGAAGTATTCGGACGAAGAAATTGCCGCGCTCTATGAAAATAAACGGAAAACGGCAATCGAGCGCGCCCGCAAAGCGTATAATACGCCTCCGCATTTTTTACCGATCGACTTCGATGCGTGTGAACTTGACGATTTCAGTACCTATGATCCGGAAACGGGAGCATTGAAACGGCCTGCTTCCATGGAAGAAGTCAGGCGCGGATTTGAAGAGGGAAAAGCGCGCGCCTACGAAGAATTTGAAAACCGTCCGCCTTTCGATGCAGACAATACGGTCAAGACATTCGAAACCATCTATCAGAACACGCTCAAACACGGATATCTGCGCTTCCCCGAATGGGTGAAAGAGAAAGCGGACATCCGCCTTATCGCACTCGGTTATCTTCCGAAAAGCGTGTTTGAACAGCTCAAAACGGAAGAGGAAAATAACAAGCGGGAATTCGATAAAATCAACCGCAGGGCGAAGAGAGCGCTGGACAGGGAGAGAGAAAAAATTCCCGAGCGCATCGCATCGCAATTCGGATTCCATGACGGCATTGTCCTCTCCCTTGAACGTTCAGGCACAGATCTGATCATGACTGTCGAGGAGGACGGCATGCCGGACGAGGGCGAAACCCCCTATACGCGCGTCACGTTTACGAATGGTAAAATCGTGGAGCGCGACGAAGGATCGTCGTTCGAACGCCGTACAACAAAAACAGACGGATCGGAACGGACCTCCCTGTGCACCTGGTTGTACGAGGAATTGTACAAGACCGAACATGGCTATGAAGCACATATGCTCCTTGCCCATACCGCTCTATGCTATCTTACGATTGCCTGCGACGATATCGTAATCGAAACAAACATCGCGATCGGAAGCGCGGTATAATATACCGATCGATTGCTGTAAAAACAGGCGCAGCTTTTGTTGCGCCTGTTTTTATATATGTCGTTTTTTATATGGACGCATCAGGCGAACTGGCTGTTATACAGCGCGGCATATGCGCCGCCCTTTTCAAGCAATTCCTTATGCGTGCCCTGTTCAATGATATTGCCGTTTTCCATGAACAGAATACAGTTTGCGTCGCGGAAATGAAACCGCGTCTGAATTGGCGTCCTTCTGACCACGATAATACGACAGAAACTGTCATATTATATCTGGAATACTACTATGCAAAAATGATATTATGGCAATTTGATCTCGTAGAGATCCTTTTCAGGAAGTTTTTTGGTGGAGCCATCCACAAACTTTTTGAGTTCGGAAGCCCCTTTCTCAACGGGAAGGTTGACGCCGGCGCCCGCAACACAGCCTCCGGGACACCCCATTCCTTCGATCAGACAGCCGTTCTTCTTGCCGAGTTTAGCCAGCAGAAGCATTTTCTTGCACTCCTCAAGCCCTTCGGCATGCTCGATCTTCACTTCCACGTCGGGATAGTATGCGCGCACGCATGCCTCCACTGCGGCAGCAACCCCGCCCGCAACGCCGTAACCGCGCCCTGCAGCGGTCGCGTCGTGGATAGGCTCCTCCTTGTCGTACGTTGCAAAGTCGATGCCCTTTGCTTCGAAGATGGCGGCTAGCTCTTCAAATGTGATGACAAAGTCCACGTCGCTGCGCACGGTACGGCGGCGCGCCTCCAATTTCTTGGCGGCGCACGGTCCGATAAACACCACGCGCGCGTTGGGTCTGTTCTGCTTGATGGTACGCGAGGTCGCAACCATGGGCGTGAGTGCGCTGGATACCTTATCCACAAGATCGGGGAACTGCGTCTTTGCAAGCATGCTCCACGCGGGGCAGCATGAAGTGAGCAGGAAGGGAAGCTCTCCTGTCACGACCTCCGTCGCATAATGATGCGCTTCGGTCGCGGCTCCAACATCTGCCCCATGAGCGACCTCGTAGACTTCTTTGAAGCCTACCTCTTTGAGCGCGGCTTTGATCTTCCAGAGCGATACGCCGGGACCGAACTGCCCGATGATGGCGGGAGCGACCTCTGCAACCACTTCGTCCCCCTTCTGAATGGCACGAATGAGCTGGAAGATCTGCGACTTATCCGCGATGGCCCCGAACGGGCAGCTCACCATACACTGCCCGCAGCCGACGCACTTTTTCGGGTCGATGTGCGCACGCCCCAGTCCGTCGCTGGAAATCGCTTTGACGCCGCATGCCTGCGCGCACGGACGCGTCTTATGGGCGATCGCATCATACGGGCATGCCGCCTTGCACTTTCCGCACTTGATGCACTTGGAACGGTCAATGACGGCCTTGAGCGTCTTTGGATCGACGGAGATCGCCCCCTTCGGACACACGGTGATGCAATAGCGGGAGACGCAGCCGCGGCACTGATCGCTCACTTCATAGGCGTTCTCCTCACAGCGGTCGCAGGCAGACGGGATCACCTGCATGAGCGGCGGCTCATAGTAACTGTCCGAAATATCGCTGGCATTCAGACCGTTTGTGATATGCGCGGGCCTGTCCTGCGGATTGAGCGACATTCCCATCGCAAGACGGACGCGTTCCGCTGCGATGGCGCGCTCGCGATAGATGCTCTCACGATACTGCGGCGTCTCCGTCGGGGTGATCTTATAGGGAATCTGCTCGATATCGCTCGCCACATCCTCCGAATGGAAGGCGATCTTTGCGACCTCCACAAACACCTGACGGCGCAGTTTTCTGACGGATGTTTCCAGTCCTCTCATATCTTCTCCTCTCCGATATTATCGACTTGCAAACGAGGGCAGGGAAATTCCCCCGCCCTCGTCCGCTGCAGCATGTTTACTTCTTGCGGTTTTTGCGCCCGTAATAGGCGTTGAGATACATTTCCTTGATCTCGCTCATGAGCGGGTAGCGGGGATTGGCGCCCGTGCACTGATCGTCGAATGCGTCCTCCGTCATCTGATCGAGACGGGCAAGGAACTGCTCTTCCGTGACCTTATCGCCCAGCGCTTCCCGGATGGTCTTGGGCTGCCCGATGGCCTCCTGGAGCTCCTTGAGCTTTTTGATGAGCGCTTCCACGAGTTCATCGTCATTCTTGCCCTTGAGCCCGATATAACGCGCTACGTCTGCATAACGTGCCTTGCACTGCGGATAGGCGTACTGCGGGAAGGTCCCCATCTTGGTGGGCTGCTCGGAGCTGTTGAAGCGGATGACCTCTTCGAGCATGAGCGAGTTTGCCATGCCGTGAGGGATGTGCCAGTAGGAGCCGAGCTTGTGCGCCATCGAATGGCAGACGCCGAGGAAGGCATTTGCGAACGCCATACCCGCCATCGTGGAAGCATTTGCCATCTTCTCACGCGCGAGCGCATCGTGCGCGCCCTTGGCATATGCGTCGGGCAGGTAGTCGAAGATGAGGCGGACCGCTTCTTTGGCGATGCCGTTGGTGAAGTCGGTCGCCATGACGGAGGCGATCGCCTCGAGCGCATGGCTCATTGCGTCGATACCCGAGCAGGATGTCAGTCCCTTGGGAATGTTCATCATCAGATCGGCATCGACGATCGCCACGTCGGGCATGAGCTCGTAGTCAGCAAGCGGATACTTGGTGCCCGTCTGCTCGTCGGTGATGACGGCGAAAGGCGTGACTTCCGAGCCGGTGCCCGCCGTCGTGGGGATGGCAACAAAGAGCGCCTTGTCGCCCATGTGCGGGAAGGTATAGACGCGCTTGCGGATATCCATGAAGCGCATTGCCATATCCTGGAAGTCCACTTCGGGATGCTCG
>CAJFNH010000081.1 GCA_904394195.1 Candidatus Gallimonas caecicola | reverse complement strand
AATTTCCGATTTCCGAAATCGAAAAATTCTATTCCTGTCAAGAATCCCGATCTCTTCCTTCACCGATCCCCTTATCACCGTTCCCCTGAAAACCGGCATCCGGGGAGGGGATGCCTGCCTGCACGGCAAGTCAGCTCTCCCCCACCTTTCCATATTCGCCCGTGTCGGCGTCCTGAAAGACCACCCAGAAGCCCTCCTTTTGCGAAAAGTGCGTTTGGGGCACGAACACGGCGTGCCTGCCCATCGCCTCGGGCGGGGGGTCCCCTTCCGCCGCCGCGGCAGCCACACACAGCCAGCGCGGGATGCCCTCCTCATAGACGACGCCCAGCAGCGCACCGCCCCGCCTTACCCATTCGGAACGCGGGAACACGGCAAGCAGGCGCTCGTCCTTTTCCCCTTCGGCAAACGCCTTTACGAGCCGTTCTCTGACCTCATAGTAATATGTAAGCGAGCCGCGCGGGCGCAGCAGAAGATCGCCCGCATCGCCGGGAGCCGCCGCCCCGTGCGCCCCTTCCGCCGCAGGAGCAGCTTTTTCATCGCCATCGCCCGTGCCAGCGAAATAGTCGCTTGCGGCGATCGCTTCGTCGTCGTAGCGCGCGGCGGCGCGCCCCTCGTGTGGGGAGGGCTCGGGCGTCGGCTCGGGAAGGGGCACCGTGGGCGCGAGCGGCACATTGGGCGCGGGCGCCGGGGTCTGGATGGGAGGGTTGGGCACGGGGACGGGGCGCTTTCTTGCGGGCACTTCTTCCAGAAGCGCGCCGTAGCGCTCGGGCGCGGCGCCGCACCTGCCGTAGGCGACGGGCTCCGGCTCCCCCCTGACAAAGCACAGCAGCGCCGCAAACCCCGCCGAGAGCGAGGGCGCGTTCTCGATGCGAAGGGGCGCGCCGCCCTTGAGTTCGAGACAATATATGTTTGCGTCCACCCATACGAACAGGGCGTACCTGCCCTCCTTGAGGGAGGAGAGCGCCGCGATGCGCGGCGTGACGGTGAGCTCCGTGCCCAGCCGTTCGGCATAGACGGCGCCCGTCAGGGCGCTCCCGTCCGCCGAAAATCCCTTGCGCACCTGCCGCAGCACGCATACCCTTCTTTCAAACGCCATATGCCACCTCTCTTGCAGCAGTATAGCGCGCCGGCAAAGGAAAAGCGTTCCCCTTTTTAGGGAACGCCGTCGCTTTTTGTCGTTTTTTACGTTTCGTCCGCACGCCGCCAGATATAGCCGCTGTAGGTATCCTTCAGCGCGGCGGCAGCATCGTCGGGGTGCGCCAGCACCTCGGCGGATATGCTCACCTTCTCGCCGGTGCCGAAGTACTTTTTCTCAAGCTGCCAGTCGGCGGGCTGCAAAAAACCAACGCTCACGAGCCGCTCGCAGTACCTGAAGGCGGAATATCCGATCAAGCGGACGCTCCCCGGAATGTACGCATAGCGGATGCTGCTGCGTCGAAAGGCTCCCTCCCCGATCTCTTCCAGCCCCTCGGGCAGGGTGACGCCGTCCAGCCCCGCCTCGGAAAACGCACATTCGTCGATCCGCACGAGCCCTATGGGCAGGGAGACGGCGGAAAGCGAGGTGCAGCTTGCAAACGCCCATTTTCCGATTTCCGTGACCCCTTCCGGTACGTTGACGGAGGAGAGCGAGGAGCAGTTCAGGAAGGCATACTCCTGGATGGAGGTGAGCGTTGAGGGCAGGGTGACGCGCTCGAGCAGCGCACAGTCGCGGAAGGTCCAGCCGTCAAGGGCGGTGACGCCCTCCGGCACCGTGATACTGCCGCGGATGGCGCGCGGCACGCAGACGATGCGCTTGAGGTCCTTTGTGTAGACGATGCCCTCCCGCTCGCACAGCCAGGGATTGTCCTCGTCCACCGTGAACGACTGTAAATTTTTACATTCATTGAAAAGGTACCAGCCGTTTTCCGCAAGCCATCTCACCCGCGCCGAAAAATGGAAGGTGGTGATGGAGCGGTCAAAGATATATTCCAGCTGCAGCCCTTCTTCATCGCCCTTGTACAGGGCGACGCCATCCATTGTGAAGTGTTCGTTCCGGTCGGAGACGGTCAGCTTATTCTCGCCGGAAAGTTTATCCAAAAGATTCTCCATCTCGTGGGTGATGGTATTGAAAAATCTCGTCCCGTTCCGCGACGCGGGGTCGGGATAGCCGTCGCCCCAATTTGCCACGCCGAACATCATCACGTTCTCGCCGAACGTGATATGCTGCAGGTGCTCCATCGTATCGAACGCGCCGAATGCAATGTAGGCCGTCTCATCGGGGATGACGTATTCCGCCATGCGGTTGGCGCCCGGAAAGGCGACGAGCGTCGTCTTGTTCCTGGTGAACAGCACGCCGTCCGCGGCGGTGAAATACGCGTTTTCTTCCGCGACCAGAAATTGCTCCACGGTGGGGATGACGAGCGCGCGGTCCCAGATAAATTCCACCGAAGAGGGAATCTGGAGGGAGATCGCGCCGCCATCGGGCTGTATGCAGACGTCATCGTCCCTGCCGATGCAGACGACGCGGTACTCCCTGCCGCCGTGCTCCACGCGCTCCGGAATGACGGCGTCCCCCGTCTGCCCGAGTTCGGACAGCAGCAGGGTATCGTAGCCGACGACGGCGTAGCTGTCGCCCCCTTCCGAAAATTTCTCGTCCAACGTCCCGTCCGCATAGGGCCGCTGCGCCCGCGCGGGAAGGTCGTACAAAAAGTCCACCCCCGCGTTGCTGCTCGTATCGAGCGTATAGCCGGAGAGAATGGCGTCCGTCTCACAAAAATAGTCATACCGCACGCCCCACATGGCCCGGGGTGTGTCGTCGTTGGTCAGATCAAACCAGTACCACTGCCCGTCGTCCATCTTTGCCAGGTTCCAGGCGTGTTCCTCCCCGCCCGCAGCGCCCGTGACGAACAGGTTTTCCACGCCGAACCAGTCGAGCAGCAACTGGAAGGTGCGCGCGTAGCCCTCGCACACCGTACCCGTGCCCTCGAGCGCGCCGATGACGTTGTGCACCCGCGGCGCACTTTGCTCGTCGGAGTAGTCCACGCCGGAAATGAGCCTGTCGTGCACGAACAGGGCGGCGTCGTATGCTCCCGCCGACAGGAGCTCGTTCGCCAGCGCCGTCACGCGCGCATCGATGAGCGCCTTGCCCTCGGCGCGGTCGGCGGCGAGCGCATAGTCCTCATAGGCGAGCAGCACGGCGTCCTCCCCCTGTATGCTCAATGTATCGGAGAGCCAGAAGTAGAGAGGGTTGTCGTCCTTGTACGTCTTCCAGACGGCGGCTGCCTCGTCCGGCGTCAGGCCGAGCGACGCATAGCCGACGCAGGCAAAGGGATATTGGCCGTCCTGCGCGGCGATGTCCCCGCCCGCGGTGTGCAGCGCGCGCACCTCGTCGTCGATGCGCGCGTAGAGCTGCTGCATCGCCTCGCCCTTTTCAAGCTTACCCAAAAAACGATAGCCGTATGCGCTTTCCCTATCCTTGACCAGCGACTTGTCGCACCGCGTGCAGGCATTGTCGTGCAGATCGTGCCCGAGGGGCGATATCTCGTGAAAGGTGGTATAGCTGCACATCGTACAATTCTCATACGCTTCCCACCCCGCCTGCGTGCAGGTAGGGTCTCTTTTTTCATGCTGCACGAGAACGTGCGCCTGCGGCGCCACCTCCGATTCCCGGCTGTATCCGCAGACGGTGCATACGGAAGTGACCGTTCCGCCCTGTGTGCAGTCCGTGACCTGCCACTTACCCTGAAACGTATGCTCCGAAACGCCCTGCCGGCTCGTGCAGCCTTCATAGACGCAGGCATGCCAATGGCGGGTGCCGTCGCTCGTCCACGCCTGCGAATAGACGTGATCGTGTTTGTTCTCGGCACCTGTAACGTCGGTACAGGCGCAGACCAGAGCGCACGTTGCCGCCAGAAGCGCAAGGCAGAACACAATCCATATCTTTTTCATCATATTTCTCCCCTTTCCGGTGCCCGGATCTGTATTTTTCCCGCGAATTCTATTCCAGAAATTCCACGGGCACACCGTGTTTTTGCGCATAGCGCACCGTGTACGCGGTGCCGCCGCTCTCACGCTCACAGTACGCGAGCAGCACGTCCGCCCTGTCCGCCATGTAGCGGTTGCGCGCGAGCAGGCACCCCGCCTCATACTTTTCCTGCAGGATATGCACCTCGTCGCACTGCTCCAGCAGGCGGACATACTCCCTTCTGCCCTCCTGCGAAAAGCCGCGCTCCTGCCCGCGGTAGGGAACGCAGGCAACGAGCGTTATCTTGTATTTTTGCCGGAGGGATACAAGACATGCGAGCGCGCACAGGTCAAACCCCTGCGCCATGCCGCACAGAAAGCGATCGCACCCGCCCTGTATCATTTCTTCCAGTTTATCGTGCAGCGCATTGACGCTGAAGTGCGGGGAAAGTTTCCTGTGGCCCGTCAGCGCGCATGTCTTTCTCATACCGTCATCCCCTTTTTTGTCCGATGGGATCCTTTCGCTCCAATCCGCGGCCGCGCGGATACTTTGCGGGCGTCGGGCGCACCTTATCCGCCAGCACCAGCATGCGTTCCCCGTAGCCTGCGGGAAGTTCATAGAGCACGGTGCGCAGCCTGCCGCCGCCCAGCACCTGCACGGCGCACTGCGCCGCAGGCGTTTCGTCCTCGCTTCCCTTCCAGGCGATCATCTCTCCGCCCACCCTTGCAAGGGGCAGGCAGTACTCCGCGAGCGCGGGCAGGGGCGCCACGGCGCGCGCGATGACGGCGTCAAAATGCTCCCTCATGCCATCTGTCCTGCCGGCATCCTCGGCGCGCATGCACAAAACGTCCAGCTTCAAACCCAGTTCCCGGGCGACCGTCCTTAAAAAATTACATTTTTTTCCCGTGCTCTCTATGAGCGTGAAGGAGAGATCTCCCCGCACGATGGCAAGGGGCACGGAGGGAAAGCCTGCGCCGGAGCCGACCTCCGCCACGCGAGCTCCCTGTTTGAGAAAACTCTCTCCCGCCAGGGAATCGAGAAAATGTTTGTGGAAAACTTCCTCTTGCTGTGTGATCGCCGTCAGATTGAACGCCGCATTGTAGTGCAGAAGAAGGGAATAGAACGCTTCAAACTGCGCCCTTTTTTCCTCAAGTAACCGCTTCATCCTCCCGAAATCGGGCATCTTTTCTGTCATATCACAATTATATCATACCTTTCCCCTCTTTTCAACCCCCTGTTGAAAACCCGTGCTTTCTTTTTCCACATTTCCCCACTTTCTGTGGATGACTTTTTTCCCGCTCTTCTTCCCCTCCCTTTCCTCTCCCTTCCTGAAAAACTCTCTTCCACACCCCGTTTTTTTATGCACATTTCCCCCACAGCCTGTCCACACCTTCTTCCACCAAAATGAAAATGTCGCGGTTTTTCAAAATGCGGCCAAATTGCTTGAAATTTCTGCCGTTTTTCGCTATAATAGGTCTGTCATGCGGACAGGTCTCTCCCCTGAAAAGGAGCTTGTCCACATTTCCACCGTCCTTATTATTACTATTACTACCAATATTATTTTTAACTTATCACAGAACAGGAGGAAAGACGATGAAATTCGTATGCGACGGCCTCTCCCTTTCAGAGGCAGTGATCAAAGTAAGCAAGGCTTGCGCCGTACGCACCACCGCTCCCGTCATGGAGTGCATCCTTCTTTCGGCATTCGGCGAGGAGGTCACATTGCTCGCAACGGACGGCGAACTCTCCATCCGCAAGAGCGTGAAGGCGGAAGTGTTCGAGGAGGGCGAAGTCTGCGTTCCCGGCAAGCTCTTTTCCGACTTCATCGGGAAACTTTCGGGGGAGGAGATCTCCATCGCCACGGGAGAAAAGGGTGTGGAGATCAGATACCGCGACGCCGGCACCTTCATGCAGAGCCTTCCCGCAGAGGAATTTCCAAAGATCGACTTCTCCGTGGGGGAAAATTCCTTTACGATGAAGCAGTCGGCGCTTAAAAAGATCATTGCGGAGACGACGTTCTGCTGCGCGCAGGACGATTCGCGCCCCGTTCTGAAGGGATGTCTGATGGAGTTCGGAAACAAGCTGGAAATGACGGCGCTCGACGGCTACCGCCTTGCCATTTCCTCGGCGGAGATCGTGGGCAAGAGCGCGGAAAAGAGCATCATC
>CAJFNH010000080.1 GCA_904394195.1 Candidatus Gallimonas caecicola | reverse complement strand
CCTTGAGGACATTGGAAGGGGAAAGCGGTACAACAAATATTTTCTGATCGGGTGGGGGATCGCGATACTCCTTGCCATCGGCGCCGCCGTCTGCACGGAGTGGCTGCCGCAGGAACTGCAGACGCCTCCCGTCCGCATTTTTGGCTATGTTCTGCTTGCCGTGAGCCTCGCCGCTCTCCTCGCGCTCTCCGTCGTGGGCGCGAAGTTCAGCGGCAGGGACGACAACGGCAATCGCCCTCTCGTCTATACCGCGGCGATGCTGCTCTATGCGCGGCAGTATCTTGCGGACGGCTGGCAGGCAAAGAACGGCGTTATCGACTTTTCGGTGGAACTTTGTATGAGCGCAGCCAAGAGCCTATCCCTTCGCAGTGCGACGCTCGTTCGCGGCGAGAGCAAAAAGGAGCTCGACCTTGCGGCGTTTGAGGGCACGCTCGAGCTGCCCGACTTTCCCGCGTTCATTCTCTTCGGGCTCTTTTCCCAGCTCGAGGGCTCTGCCGCCTCGCTTGCTGCCATCCGCTGCACCTTCTGCACGAACGGCGAGGCGGGGAAGCCCGTCTTTCTTGTGAGCAACGGAAAGTGGACGTGGACGGGCAGGGTGCAAAGGAGCCTGTACCGCCGCGCGGTGAGGTACGCGCGCAGGAAGGGGCTCATCCAATAAACTTCATGCAAAAAAACACGGGCTGGCGAGCCCGTGTTTTTTTGTCAAATCAAAGTGCCGGTCAGCAATTTTGCTGTTTGACGCGCTTGTAGCCCTTCTTGGGCGGCAGGCGGAAGAAGTCGATCTTGTTGCCGAATTTGAGCAGAAGGATCGCCGCGATGACGAGCACGATGCCCACGCAGATGACGACGATCGCCCAGGTGTCCAGCGTCTCGCTCTTGATGCGCGACCATAGCTCGTTGATGGCCTCGTTCGCCTCTTCGCCGTAGTAATCCATCACGGCGCAGCGCTGCGTCACTTCCAGGGTGGGGTAGTGGGCGTGCAACTGGCGCGAGGTCGCCTGTACGGTATCGGCATAAAACCACGCCGTTCCCTCCTCCACGGTGTCGCCGAAGAAGTAGGAGAGGTCGTATTTGGTGTACTCCTCCTCGCTCTCATATTCTTCGGGGTCGACGGAGTAGCAGTCTTTGACGTATTCGAGCACTTCTTCGCCCGCGATGACGCCCGAGTAGCCGATATAGTACATGTTGCGCACGGCGTTGTCGGGACGGGAGAGGAAGTTGACGAACGCCTGCGCGGCCTGCGTGTTGGCGCCCTTGGGCATGACCCAGCCGTCAAACCAGAGGTTTGCGCACTCCTCGGGGATGAAGAAGTTGAGAAGGGCCTGCTCCGCCTCGTTTCCCTCTTCGTCCTCGCCCGCTTCGGCAAGGTCCATCGCATAGACCGCGTCGCCGCTCCAGGCGAAGTTCAGCCAGATGCGCCCGCTCACGATGTCCGCTTTGCCCGTGTCCGTCTCATAGCCGTAGATGTTTTCATCCATCTCACGCATGATCTCCTCTACGCGGGCGATGGTCTCGTCATCCGTGCGGTTCATGATCTCGGCAAGCCTGGTGCCGTAATCGGGGGCGCTCATATCGAGCGCCTCGATCTCGTCGCGGTAGCAGATGGCAAGGGCAACGAAGTAGGAATCGCGCACGTTGTCCTTTGTCGTCACGCGGTTGCGGTACTGCGGTGCGCGCATTGCGTCCCAGCCCAATGCGGCAAGTTCGTCCTCATTCACAAATTCGGGATTGTAGACAAACCCTGTCACACCCCACATATATCCGGCGGCATAATCCGACCAGGTGGAAGAATCGTTTTCGTCCTTTCTGTTGATGCGATTGCTCTCGAACATCTCGCGGATATAGGGGGATACGTTGCGGATATAGTAGTTTTCTTCGATATCGGGATCAAAGAAGTCCTCGGTGTACGGCTGAAGATAGTCTTCTGCCGCCAGCTTCATGATCATGTACTCGGAAGGGCACAGCAGATCGTAGGTGTCCCCCAGCTGAAGCTGGTTGTACATATCCTCGTTGGTGCCGAAGGTGGAATATTCCACGCGGATGGGGGTGCCGTAGGTCTCCTCGTACCAGACTTCGAAGTCCTCGATGATGGGGGGCGCGGAGCCGTCCTCATTGACTTCATAGTCATATTGATAGGAGCCTTCTCCGCCCTCGTCGATGTATTCTTCCCAGTTGAACACACGCAGGACGATGGTCTCTTCCCCGGAACAGCCTGCCGTGAACAGCAGGGTGGGGGTAAGGGCAAGCGCTGCAAGCGTAAGTGCGCCGATGCGTTTTTTTGTCATTTTACTGCCTCCTTTCTCCTGCGGCCTGCAAGGTTTGCCGAGATGACCACGATAAGGATGATGACGAAGATGATCGTCGTCAGCGCCCAGAAAGAGGAGAGCGTCTGTGCCGTGTGCGCGTTGCCGCGGATGGTTGCGTTGAAGACGTAGGTCGAGATGGTCTCAAAGCCGGAGGGGCGGGTGTAGACGGTGACGATGTAGTCGTCCAGCGAGAGGGTGATGGCGAGCATGAATCCGGAGATGATGCCCGGAATGATCTGCGGCAGGATGACTTTGAAAAGCGCTTTCGCGGGGGAGGCGCCCAGATCGAGCGCCGCCTCATAGAGCGAGTTGTCCATCTGCTTGAGTTTGGGCATGACGGAGAGCACCACAAAGGGCGTACAGATGACCATATGGCCCATGAGAAGGGTGAAATAGGACTTTGGTAGCCCGAACACCACAAACATGATGGCAAGAGAAAGAGCGGTCACGATCTCCGCGTTGATGATGGGGATGCGCGAGATGGCGCCGACGGTCGAGCGGATGCGCCGTTTGCTGTAATAGATGCCGATCGCGCCCAGCGTTCCCAGCACGGTGGAAAGCGCCGCGGAAGCGAACGCGAGTCCTACGGTGTTACCGATCATCGTCATGACCTGCGAATCGGTGAACAGGTCGGTGTAATGGCTGAAGGTAAATCCTCCGGAGGTGCCGATGACGTCGGTATCGATAAAGCTGTAAACGGCGAGCAGCAGGATGGGGGCATAGAGAAGGAGCAAAACGATGCCGATGAACGCCGCTTTCAGGCATTTGATCGCAATGGCTTTTTTGTTCACAGATTTGCCCCCCTTACCGTTTCATCTTCACGGAACCCGCCTGTCAGCCAGGTGGACAGGAACACCACGATGAGCAGGACGAGCGCGACCATCGAGCCCATATGCCAGTTGGTGCCGAAGTATTCGTAGATAAATTTGCCGATGATGGTGACTTTGGAATTGCCCAGCATGTCGGATATGACGTAATTGGTCATGGAGGGCAGAAATACCATCGTGATGCCGCTTGCGATTCCGGGCATGGAAAGGGGAAGCGTGATGCGTGTGAACGTGGTGCTCCATCCTGCGCCCAGATCGGAACTGGCTTCATAGAGGCTGTCGTCGATCTTGAGCATCGTGGTGTACAGCGGCAGGATCATGAAGGGAAGAAAGTCGTACACCATGCCGAAGATGGTATTGAAGTAATTTGCTTCGCCTAAAAGACCGATCCAGCCGAGCAGCTCGCGGATGGCGTTGATGCGAAGGACAAAGTTGATCCACATGGGTGTGACAAAGAGAAGAAGGATGACGAACTTCCTTTTCATCTTGCTGCGCGCCAGGATATAGGCAACAGGATAGGCAATGACAAGACATACCGCCGTTGTGATGAGCGCGATGACGAGCGAGTAGACGATGGTGCTCAACTTTGTGGGATCGGAAAAGAACTGGATGAAGTTTCCGAAGGAGAGGTGCATCTCTTTGTCCGTGAAAGCGTAAAAGAGAATGACCAGCATGGGGATGACGACGAAAAAGATGAGAAAGACAAGATAGGGGATGCCCAGCATCTTTCTGGAAAAATGCAGTTTCATTTCTTCTTGTCCTCCGCATGCTTGAGCGACAGCCTGATCTTATCCTTGGGAACGATGACGGAGACGCGGTCGTTTTCGTTCCACAGATCGTCCGTGGCAAACACAAAGTCTTCCTCGTCCTCGCCGTCCGTGCGCACGATCAGCCGGTAGTGGTCGCCCTTATAGATGATGGAAATGATGTGGCCCGTGGTGCCGCCCGCATCTTCATCGTCGCTGATCTCAATGTCCTGCAGCCCGATCTCCACTTTGACTTCCGTGCCCGTCAGGTCGATCTTTTCGCCCGCCGCCGTTATCAGATATTCTTCCTCATCGATATGGCTGCCGGGATAGAGCTGCGTGACATCGCATTCAAATTCACCGTCTGCAAATTCCACCGTATTGTGTTTGGTGATCACGCCGTCAAAGATATTGGTCGTATATTTGGGCTTCATCAGGTGGATGCCGTCCGGCGCAATGTTCATGCCGATCATGTCGCCCTCGGCGCGGCTTTCCGTGCTCTGGATGACAACTTCATACTTGCCGACCTGCACGGTGATCTCGTAGTGGATGCCCTTGAACACCACGGAAATGACTTTGCCTTTCAGCGCGCCCGCCTCGGGTGCGCACATGATCACGTCCTCCGGACGTACGACGACGTCCACGGGCTCGTTGCGCTCGAAGTCGTCCACACAGTCAAAGGTCTTTCCGCAGAATTTGACCTTGCGTTCGCCCACCACGGTGCCGTTGAAAATGTTGCTCTCGCCGATAAAGTCGGCGACGAACGTATTGGCGGGTTCGTTATAGATATCGGTGGGGGTGCCGATCTGCTGCACGACGCCGTCTGCCATGACCACAATGGTGTCCGACATGGTGAGCGCCTCTTCCTGATCGTGCGTGACATAGATGAACGTGATGCCCAGGCGCTTGTGCATCTCCTTGAGTTCGATCTGCATTTCCTTGCGCATCTTCAGGTCGAGTGCGCCGAGCGGCTCGTCCAGAAGCAGGATCTCCGGCTCGTTGACAATGGCGCGCGCAATGGCTACGCGCTGCTGCTGTCCGCCCGAGAGGGTGGAGATGGTGCGTTTTTCAAAGCCCTCGAGGTCGACGATCTCAAGCGCCTTTTCCACCTTTTCGCGGATCTCTTTTTTGGTGAGCCGCTCCTTTTTCGTGTACTCCTTGCCCTCGTCGTTGCGGTAGGTGTTGAGCACGCGCTTGCATTTGAGCCCGAAGGCAACGTTCTCGAACACGTTCAGATGGGGGAAGAGCGCGTAGCGCTGAAACACCGTATTGACGGGTCGTCGGTTGGGCGGCAGGGCGGAGATATCCTTTCCGTTGAGAAGGATCTTTCCGCTCGTGGGCAGATCGAAGCCTGCGATCATGCGCAGGGTCGTCGTCTTGCCGCAGCCCGACGGACCGAGGAAGGTGATAAACTCTCCCTTGTTCACATAGAAACTCACGTTGTCGATGACAAGGTTGTCATCGTAGTACTTGGTGACGTTCTGCAGTTCGATGATGTGTTCAGCCATTGTTCTTCCTTCTTATATCTGATGTATTTTTTGTCCCTAAAAATTGGGCGGAGTGGAGATCCACAAAAATCTTGCCCGTCCCTTGCCCTTGTTGATGATGCGGTGCTCACGGTTGGCGGTGAAATAAAAGCTCTCGCCCTTTTTTGCGATGTGCGCCTTTCCGCCTACGATAATGGCGATGCGGCCTTCGAGCACATAGCCGAACTCCTCGCCGTCGTGGGGGAAGTCCACGGGGGCGCTCGCCTCCGGCGCAAGCTCCACAAGCACGGGTTCCATCATATTTTTCTGCGCATTGGGGATGACCCAGTTCCAGACCATTCCCTCCGACTGCTTTTCAATGTACTCCTCCTGGGAGAACACGATCTTTTCTTCGCTGTCCTCGCGGAAGAAATCGGAAAGATTGCTCCCGAGCGCGTTCAGAATGTCCGCAAGCGTCGCAATGGATGGACTTGTAAGGTCGTTCTCAAGCTGTGAGATATACCCTTTGGTCAGCTCGCATCGGTCTGCAAGTTCGCCCTGCGTCAGGTTGTACTGCTGTCGTAAGTCTCGGATCTTTCTGCCGAGCTGCATAAAAAACTCCTCCGCCGGTTTTGCGATAATAAACTTTTTGTCATGTTTTACGGAACTCTCGTAAAAGTAAACGTAAAGTTTAATAAAAATAAACCAACGGAGGGTATCATAATATAAACGGAACAGAATGTCAACTGTTTGAACGCAATTTTATCATAAAATTTTCAAAAAGTTTTTCCGGTGCGAAAAAGAGCGGCAAGGGGGGGAATGAAACATAAAAAATGCCCG
>CAJFNH010000079.1 GCA_904394195.1 Candidatus Gallimonas caecicola | reverse complement strand
TTTTGAGGATGTCGCTCTGCTCTCCAAGGAAAAGCGCTGCGTTGTTCTGGGCGGGTGTTTTACCGATGCGCGCGGGATCCGCCGCAAGTCCGTGGTCGTGGCGGAAAAAGGGCGCATCCTTGGCGTTTCCGATATGGTCAACCGTATTGACGGCAGCCAGTACCGTGCGGGAGCGGGCATCAAGATCTATGAGACGTCGGCCGGGAAGCTGGGCGTCGTCGTTGCGGAGGACCTTTATTTTTCCCGCGTGCTGGAAACGCTCTCCGCCGGCGGCGCCGATGTTGCGGTGTGTATGTTTGAACAGCTGACCGAATCGCTCGAGCCCATGCTTGCGCGTGCACAGGCGTTTTTGTGCGGGATCCCGGTGCTCTTGTGCAGCTACGGCTATGCGCTGATCACCGATATCGGCGGGAAAATCCGCTTTGCATCGCCCAAAAATCCATGTGTGTACGATCTGGAACGGGAACAGGAATATCATCTTGTTGAAACGCGCCGCCGCGGGTTTTACCGCAGTGCAAGAAAGGGGCTGTAACTCTTGCCATTTTCTTGAATGTGTGTTATACTTTTTGCATGAGCAATGCCATTGAATTTATTTCTGCTTACAACACCATCGACTCCCGTTTGCGCGCGCTCTATCGCGGTAAGGGAAATCTTCAGTTTTCCGACCTTGTCCGTCGCTGCGCCGAATTTAACAATACGGTCAGAAAGTATGAAGAAGATCTGCTGCTCTGTGCAAGGCTGCGCAATGTCATCGTGCACGAAAGCAATAAGGATCGCATCATTGCAGAGCCGTGCGACGATATGACGCAGCTCATCTGCCATATTGCGGAGCTCTTGAGCATGCCGCCCAGGCTCTCTGTCCTCAAGGAGAAGAATGTGACGGGGATCGACGCTGCGGCAACGCTTGCCGACGCGCTTGTGCGCATCGCGCAGACCAACTATTCCAATCTACCCGTCTGCCGCGGGGATCGTACTGTCGGGATCCTGAACAACCGCCGCGTGGTGCGCGTGATCGGACAGGCACTTGAACGCGGTGAAGATCTGGATGAATTTTTGCTCACGCCCTGTGCGGAGATCCTGCAGGAAGAGGATATGACCCGTTTTTACCGCGTGCTCGGACCTAGGGACACTGTACAGGAGGCGCTGGATGCCTTTGAAAACAACCGGAAACTGCTTGCCGTGGTCGTTACGCAGAGCGGAAACGCAGGGGATAAGATCATCAATCTTCTGACGAGCGCGGATATCCCGCAGTTGATGCGGATTCTGGAAGATTGAAAAAAGCGGACATTTGTCCGCTTTTTATCATTTTTATTATTATTTATATATCCTTGTCGCCGTGCATGCGAGCGCTCCCGGACCGATATGGCATGAGACAGAAAGGGAAAGGGGGTCCACATATGTGACGGGAACGTCCGGGAAGAGCGCTTGCAGTTCCTTGGAAAATGCGTCCGCTTCCGCATAGTTGTCGGTATGTGCAACGGAGATCGTCATTTCTCCGTCCTTGCGGAACTGTGCAAAGCGCGTTGCGAGATCGTTTCTGATAGCCGTGACCATTTCCTGCTTAGCCTGTTTCAACGAGTGGACTTTTTTGAATGCGTCCAGCTTGTCGCCCTGGATCTGCAGAACGGGTTTGATGCGCAGGATGGAGCCGACGAGCGCTGCCGCCGGCGTGAGCCTTCCTCCTTTTTTCAGGTACTTGAGCGTGTCCAATGAAATATAGATGCTGCTGTCAAATTTGGTAGTTTCAAGATAATTCACGATCTCCGCAGCTGTTTTTCCCGCAGAAGCAAGCTTCATCGCGTCAAAGACGCTCTGTTTCTGGGTGACGGAAATGCGCTGATTGTCTACGACATGCACCCTGCCTCCGTATTCCTTGGCAAGATTCTGTGCGGTATGGCAGGTCTCCGAAAGTCCGCTCGACATAGGAATGTGGATGATCTCACAGTCCTGTTTGAGCAATTTTTCCCAGAGCTCTGTCACGCTTGCAACGGACGGCTGCGATGTGGATACCGTTGCGTCGCCGCGCAGATGTTCGTAGAACTCTGTTTGTGTGAGGTTGATATCCTCAAAGTACTCTTCGCCGTCGATCAAAAAGGGCATCGGGATCACGGAGAGCCCCAGTTTCTCCGCTTCCGCCTGCGTGATGCCGCTGTTCGAATCGGTGACGATCTGAATGTTCGCCATAGCAATTCTCCAATATTTATTTCATTTTTTGAACTAATTGTCATTATAACCTATTACACCCGATATGTCAACGGATTAAGGCGGAAAAACGTGAAAAATTCATTCTCCGTCATTGACAACTTGGCTGTGTGATAGTATAATATTGATTGGAATTTTTACAAGGAGATTGTTCAGATATGTATGAGATCGTGAGAAAAGAAGCGCTCAATCCCACCGTCATGCGGATGGATATCAAGGCGCCGCTCCTCGCGAAAAAGGCCCGCGCAGGGCAGTTTATCATCCTGCGCGCGGACGAACGGGGCGAGCGCATCCCGCTCACCGTTGCCGGATGCGATGTGCAGGCGGGAACGGTCACCATCATCTTTCAGATCGTGGGCGGCGCAACGATGACGTTGGCAACGCTTCCTGAGGGCGGTCGGGTCGCTGATTTTGTGGGACCTCTCGGAACGCCCACGCACATCGAAGGGCTGAAGAAGGTCGCCGTGGTGGGAGGCGGCGTCGGCTGTGCCATTGCGCTGCCCGTGGCACGCGCGCTGCACGCGCAGGGGAGCGAAGTCACCTCCATCGTCGGCTTCCGCAACCGGGATCTTGTCATTCTGGAAGATGAGTTCAAGCAGGTCAGCGACCGCTTCTTTATGATGACGGACGACGGCTCCTATGGCGAGAAGGGCAATGTCTGTGTTCCGCTCAACCGCCTTCTGGAAAGCGGGGAGACATTTGACGAGGTCATTACCATCGGCCCGCTCATCATGATGAAGTTTGTGGCTGCCGCAACCAGGCCGTACGGCATCAGGACGGTCGCGAGCATGAATCCCATCATGATCGACGGAACGGGCATGTGCGGCTGCTGCCGCGTCACCGTGGGCGGAGAAATGAAGTTCGCCTGCGTGGACGGGCCCGACTTCGATGCCCATCTCATCGACTTTGACGAGGCGATGAAGCGCTCGCGCACCTATGTCGAGTTTGAGGCAAAGGCGCGTGAAAAGCATTGCAATCTGTTCAAAAAGGAGGTGTCCTGATATGCCCAAGTTCAATATGGATCCCAAGAAGCATCCCATGCCTTCGCAGGAGCCTCTTGTCCGCAATAAGAACTTTATGGAGGTCGCGCTCGGCTATGACGAGGCGACCGCTGTGGACGAAGCAAAGCGCTGCCTGAATTGCAAAAACAAACCCTGCGTTGCGGGCTGCCCCGTCGCAGTGGATATCCCTGCTTTCATTGCCCTTGTGGCGGAGGGGAAATTTGAGGAGGCGTACGAAGTTATCGCGCGTACTTCTTCGCTGCCCGCCGTCTGCGGCAGAGTGTGCCCGCAGGAGACGCAATGCGAGGGCAAGTGCACGCGTGGCATCAAGGGCGAGCCCGTCGGCATCGGCAGGCTGGAGCGTTTTGTCGCCGACTGGCACATGAGCCATTCGACGGCGGCTCCTGTGCGGCCGCAGTCCAACGGGCACAAGGTCGCCGTCGTCGGCTCGGGACCTGCGGGGCTTACCTGCGCGGGCGATCTTGCCAAGCTTGGGTATGACGTAACGGTGTTCGAGGCGCTGCACGTTGCGGGCGGCGTGCTTGTGTATGGCATCCCGGAGTTCCGTCTGCCCAAGTCGATCGTGCAGAAGGAAGTGGACGGGCTCAAGGCGCTCGGCGTTAAGATCGAGACGGACTCCGTCATCGGGCGCATCCTCACCATCGATGAACTCAAAAACGAATATGGTTTCGAGGCGATCTTCCTTGGCACGGGCGCAGGGCTTCCGCGCTTCATGGGCATCAAGGGCGAGGGCGCCAAGGGCGTGTTCTCTGCAAACGAATACCTCACGCGCACAAATCTGATGAAGGCGTACATGCCGGATAGCGAAACGCCCATCCTGCACGCCAAAAAAATCGCCGTGGTGGGCGGAGGCAATGTTGCCATGGACGCGGCGCGCTGCGCCAAGCGGCTGGGCGCCGAGACCGTCTATATCGTCTACCGCCGTTCGGAGGCGGAACTCCCCGCCCGCCGCGAGGAAGTGGAGCACGCCAAAGAGGAGGAGATCATCTTCAAACTGCTCACCAACCCCGTGGAGATTCTGACGGACGCCGACGACAACGTGGTGGGGCTGCGCTGCATCCGCATGGAGCTGGGCGAGCCGGACGCCTCCGGGCGCCGCAGTCCCGTTGAGATCGCGGGCAGCGAGTTTGAAATGGAGGTCGACTGCGTCATCATGGCGCTCGGCACATCGCCCAATCCGCTGCTCAAACAGACGACGGCAGGGTTGGAAACGCGCAGGCGCGGCGAGATCGTCGCCGACGAAAACGGCAAGACGAGCCTTGAGGGCGTCTATGCGGGCGGCGATGCCGTGACGGGCGCTGCAACGGTCATCCTGGCAATGGGTGCCGGCAAGACGGCGGCAAAGGCGATCGACGAATATATCCAAAGCAAATGACCGTTCATGGACGGCAATCGGGCGGCGCTCCTTTCGAGCGCCGCTTTTTTTATTTTTGGAACGTGTTTTATTGTACAAATACAGCCACGGGACAGATTTCTACCGCAAGGATGCACAGGGAAATATCATAGCCCTTCTTGACAATGATGGGAACGTTGTGGTACAATATGTGTACGATGCATGGGGGAACCATGCAGTGCTGGATGCGAATGGTGCAGATATTACCGACGTCAATCATATCGGCGTTCTCAATCCGTTCCGTTACCGCGGCTATTTCTACGACGAAGAAACAGGCCTGTATTACCTCAAGACGCGCTACTACGATCCCGAAACCGGTCGTTTTATCACCATTGACGGCATCTCCTATCTTGACCCTGAAACAATAAACGGCCTGAATCTTTATGCCTATTGCGGGAATAACCCCGTGATGCGAACAGATGAAAATGGCAACGCGTGGTGGGATTGGCTGGCTTGGATAGGCCTTGGTTTATTTGTCGTCGCTTTAACTGTTGTAACAGCTGGTATGGCGGGAGCAGTTATCGGCGGAATAGCTGGAGGCATAATATATGGTGCAGCAATAGGAACACTAACATTAGGAACAATAGGTGCGGTGGGTGGAGCGATTGGCGGGATGATTTACGATGGTATTAACGGTAATGCTTTTGGAACTAGTGTTTGGACATGGACAAAGGCTGGATTTGGAATAGGTACTATTACGGGTGCAGTTATTGGTGGATCGATTGGCGGGGCGGCAGCATCGTCTGTCGCAGGTTTAACAAACACTTCTTTTTGGACGGGGTTGGGTCAAAATGGAGCTCAAATTGCAGCTAAAGCGGCTGCAGAAAAGGGGTTGATTACTATAGGGCAAACATTTGGCGGCAAAGTCGTTCAGTTCCTAACAAATCGATTTGGCTACGCTGCGACGAAATACTTATGGATTTCATTATCTAAAACAATGGCTTCGAAAGTGGCAATGAGTTCTGTAACGGTTTTTGCCGGTGCTATAATAAGTCCTATGTCCATTTTTGCAAAGTATGAAATGTCAGCTCTAATAAAAAGGGGTATAGAAATTGTAATGATTGTTTTAGGAGGCTAGGAAATATGAAGATAAAAGGAACTTTTTCTAGTGAAAATTTATTTGAGTTCAAACAGTTTTTGGTGTATCCTAAAATTGGCGAAAGATATATGTCTGCCGAAAAATTCATAAAGGGTACGGGAGAATTGTATTTGTACATTAAAGAAGTTCCTTCTTTTGAAAAGGTTTATAATACATTTATGAGGCAAAGAACCCCTTTTTGTGGATTCAATAAGCAACAGGATATTTGTTTGTCTTTGTTTTTTGATCCATACTTTGATGAATTCTATGAAAAAATAGGACAAGTTTATGGCGAAATAGGAATCAATAGGAAAAAATATTTAATAAAACATTTTTTAAGCTTTTTATCAGATGAAGCAACGCTTAAAATTTTTCTTTTTGTGGACAGCAAATATAAAGAACATTATTTAAAAAAGGATATGTTTAATAAAAGTAAAAAATTGCTGAATTTATTGTCAAATTAAAGTTTAATATATTATAGAAAACATAGAAA
>CAJFNH010000078.1 GCA_904394195.1 Candidatus Gallimonas caecicola | reverse complement strand
GGAAATGATGACGATCTCGCGGTCAAAGAAGTTCTTGGTCTTTTCCACGTCCACAAGGACGCCTTCGGGAATGGTGATCTCGCCGATCTTTGCCGCCGCCTCGACCACGTTGAACATGCTGCGCCCCGACAGCGCCACCTTGCGGCGGAACTTGACGGCAATGTCCACGATCTGCTGCAGACGGTGCACATTGGAGGCGAAAGTGGCGATGACCAGCCGCCTGTCCGCATTCTCCGCAAAGATATGCTCCAGAGTGGTGCCCACCACCTTTTCGCTCATCGTGTAGCCGGGGCGCTCGATATTGGTGGACTCGCCCAGATAGAGGAGCACCCCCCTCCTGCCGTATTCGGCGATCTCGGCAAGGTCGATGGGACTGCCCGCCACGGGCGTGAGATCGATCTTGAAATCGCCGCTGTGGAAGATGATACCGTAGGGCGTTTCGATGGCGAGCGCAAGGGAGCCCGCGATGGAATGGTTGA
Organism: Candidatus Gallimonas caecicola; assembly: GCA_904394195.1. Taxonomy (GTDB): domain Bacteria; phylum Bacillota; class Clostridia; order Christensenellales; family Borkfalkiaceae; genus Gallimonas; species Gallimonas caecicola. The sequence goes on along the minus strand of CAJFNH010000078.1, from coordinate 5,824 downwards.
CGTTGACGAAATTCACCGTAAACACGCCCGCTTTGACGCTGTCACGGGGCTTGACGGTACGCTCGACGACGTTGTTCATGCGGTGCTCGCGCAGCTTGTTGTCGACGAGCGCGAGCGTGAGCTTGGTGCCGTAGACGGGCGTGGAGGGCAGCAGTTCCTTCATGAGATAGGGAACGCCGCCGATGTGGTCCTCGTGCCCGTGCGTCAAAAATACGCCGCGGATCTTCTGCCGGTTGTTGACCAGATAGGTGATATCGGGAAACACGAGGTCGATGCCCGGCATCTCCTCGGTGGGAAAGATGATGCCCGCGTCGATGACGATGATATCGTTCCCGTATTCGATGGCGGTCATGTTCTTGCCGATCTCGCCCACGCCGCCGAAAAAGAGCACCTTGACGGGCCTCTTCTTTTTGCCCTTTTCCGTTTTCTGCACGCGCTCGGTCTGTTGCTGCGCGGGGGCTGTCCTCTTTGCAGACTTCCCGGGCGCCGCCTTTGCCGCGGGCTCTGTCTTTTCCGCAGGCTTTGCGGCAGGCTGTTCGCGTGCGGGCAGCTTTGTGCCCTTCCCCTTGGCGCGGGAGCGGCGGCGGGGCTTGAGTCCTGCCTCTTCCATCGCCTCTTTGCTGCGCGTCTCGCCCGTATTTTTGGCGCGCTGGTCGCGATTGTACGCCTCGATGCCGTTGAGAATGGCAAGTTCGATGGCGCTCATATTCTTCTCGTGATTGCTGTTGTTATCCTTATTCAAACGATGACTCCTTTTGACCCGCTTATAACAAGACGAGAGAGCCGAATCAAGTCAGCTCTCTTGCGTGTCTCGTCATAAAACCGGGTGTTATGTTTTTCAAAAATCCAGGTCGGACTTTTCCACGATCGCCGTCTTGATGAGTCCTTCGGCAAGCAGCTGTTCCTCGCTGCGGAAGGCAAATTCCTGCGAATAGTCAACGGGCTCGCGGTCTTCCCTGACTGCCCCGAGATTTTCCATGAGCATCTCTACAAGGCGGATGGCGCGCTTCAATGCCACGCCGCTCTTGACTTTGACCATCATCGGGGTCTTTTCATACATCTTGGTGTCCCCCGCAAAGCGCTGATGATAGACGCTGGAGGGAAATTCGTCGGGATTGAGCGCAAGATACAGGCAGAGCGTCTTGCCGCGCACGCCGATCTTGGCAACGGTATCCCCCGCAAACGTGAATCGGTCGTTGGACCAGCTCACCTGCGAGGCGATGCGCGCATACGAAAGGAAGGTGTTTTTCAGATCGAAATAATAACCCTTGACTTCCTCGTCGCTCTCGATGATCTTTGCCTTGAAGCTACGCTTGAAGCGCGTGGTCAGTGCGGGATCGTCGGGAACGGGCACGACGACGGGCTTGGGTGCGGGCTGCGCGGGCACCACCAGCTTTTTCGCGTGCATGGGCGCCGCGGCGGCCGCAAGCTCTTCCCGTGCCGGCTCGGGCTCGGGCTCGGGCTCCGGCGCAGGCGCGGGAGCAGCCACCTGCTGCACGACGACGGGCGCAAGCTGCGCCGCCTGCTCCTTCAGCAGCTGCGCAACGCGATCCGCCAGTTTTTCATAGTCGAGCCGTTCGGCGACCGACGCGGCGATCTTATCCACGCCGTTTTCGTCCACCGTGACGTCAAACTCCCCTTCCAGCACGCCCGAAACGCGCTCGGCGATGAGGTCATAGTCGACGAGCGGGATATTCTCGGCGACCTTGTCGGCAATGGCGTTCTCGTCGGCAGCGGGCACGACGGCGGCGACGGCGGAAGCGATGGCGTCCGCATCGACGGGAGGAAGCGCTGCGACCACCTTATCGGCAAGCATATCATAATCGGGCTCGGGCAGAACGGAGGCGATCTTCTCGGCAAGCACGTCGTAATCAAAGGTGTCCTCGGCGGGCTCTTCGGTCTCCTTCGTCTCCGGGGCGGGCGGCTCGGCGATCGCGGCGCGGATGCTTTCCAGCAGTTCGCCGCGCAGCGCTTCGAGCTGTCCGGAAAATGTTTCCTGCATGGCCTGCATTTTCTTTTCAAGCTGCTCGGTAAACGCCTTTACGGTCAGGTCTGCGTTTGTGCGCACCGCCTCGAGCAGCGCGTCGCGCGCGGCTTCACGCTCCTTGCAGTGATAGTCGTAGATGGCGCTGTTCTGCTGGGAAAGATATCTGAACTCCGCAAGCAGCGTCTCGAGCCCGTCTTTCAGGGAGCCCGCAAGCGCCTCGTAAGCGGATACCTGTTGGGCGGACGTGAACTGCAGTTCCTTGCTGAAGGACTGACGCACCTCGTCGAGCTTGCCCGTGACGCCGCGGTACATGCCCTCCATCACCACGCTCTTTCTGTCTGCCTGCTTGATCTCTTCCATAACGGCCGTTCTCCTCCGGAATTTCAAAAGAACTGTCTTGCATTCATTTTACACCAAATCGGCGCAAATGTAAATACTTTGGCGCCGATTTTTTCTTAAAAGGTGAAAAAATCCCCGCAATGCGTTATATTGATAGATAATTTTCCCCAAATACTTGTCAAACATTGTAAAAAAGAATATAATGAAAAGCAATCATCCATCATGCGAGGTGTTACCATGAGGGCTTACAACTTCTCGGCAGGGCCGTCCACGCTCCCCCTTGACGTACTGCGCGAGGCGCAGCGCGATCTGCTCGACTTTGAAGGGACGGGCATGTCCGTTACGGAGATCTCCCACCGCAGCAAGGCGTTCGAGGCCGTTGCCTGCGAAGGCGAAGCGCTGCTGCGCGAACTCATGGGGATCCCCGAAAACTACGCCGTCCTCTTCGTGCAGGGGGGCGCCTCCACGCAGTTCGCCGCCGTTCCCCTCAACCTGATGCACACCGGCAAAGCGGATTATGTCGTCACGGGCAACTTTGCCAAAAAGGCATGGCAGGAGGGAAAGATCTACGGCGACGCGGCATGCGTTGCCTCCGGCGAGGACAAAGTGTACACTTATATTCCGGACGTTGATAAAATTCCCTTCCGCGAAGGGACGGATTATGTGCACATCTGCTCCAACAATACCATCTTCGGCACCCGCTATGTGCGTTTCCCCGAGACGAAGGCGCCCTTGGTCGCCGATATGTCCTCGGAGATCCTCTCACGCGAGGTGGACGTTGCAAAGTTCGGCGTCATCTATGCGGGCGCGCAGAAAAACCTTGCCCCCGCCGGCGTGACCATCGTCATCGCCCGCCGCGACCTGATCGCCGACCCCCTTCCCGCCTGCCCCACCATGCTCAAGTGGAAGGTGCAGGACGAGAACAAGAGCCTGTACAACACGCCCCCCTGTTTTTCCATCTATATGGCGACCCTCGTGCTGCGTTGGCTGAAAAAACTGGGCGGCGTAAAGGAGATAAACAAGATCAACGTCTATAAGGCGGGTCTGCTGTACGACTTTATCGACAATTCCCCCTTCTACACCAACCGCGTGGAGAGGGAGTACCGCTCCATCATGAACGTGCCCTTCGTCACGCCCAGCGCCGAACTGGACGCGAAATTCGTCAAAGAGGCGGCGGCGTGCGGACTGGTCTCGCTGAAGGGACACCGCCTGGTGGGCGGCATGCGCGCCTCCATCTACAACGCCATGCCCGTCGAGGGCGTGAAAGCGCTCATCGACTTCATGAAAAAATTTGAACGGGAGAACGCGTGACGATGAAAATTTTAAAGCTCAATGCCATCAGTCCCGCCGCCGACAAGGTACTGCGCGGCTATGAATATTCGGACAGCGTTCAGGATCCCGACGGCATCATGCTGCGCTCCTTTGCGATGCACGACTATCCCCTGGGCGAAAAGCTGCTTGCCGTGGCGCGCGCAGGCGCAGGCGTCAACAACATCCCCGTAGACAAGTGCACGGAGAAAGGCATTGTCGTGTTCAACACGCCGGGCGCCAACGCCAACGCCGTCAAGGAGCTTGTGCTGTGCGAGCTCTTCCTGGGCGGAAGAAAGATCGTGGAGGGCGCCGAATGGGTGCAGACGCTCAAGGGGCAGAAGGACATTGCAAAACTCGTCGAAAAGGGAAAGGGCAAATTTGTCGGGCAGGAAGTGATGGGCAAAAAACTGGGCGTCATCGGTCTGGGCGCCATCGGCGCGATGGTGGCGAACGCCGCCCTGCAGCTGGGCATGGACGTGGTCGGCTATGACCCCTTCCTCTCCGTGCGGAGCGCGTGGGCGATCGACCGCCGCGCCCAATTCACGGACGATCTGTCCGTCATCTTCCGGACGTGCGACTTTATCACCGTGCACGTTCCGCTCACGCCCGAAACGCGCGGCATGTTCTGCAAAAAAACGATCGCGCAGTGCCGCGACGGCGTGGTCATCATCAACAATTCGCGCGGAGAGCTGGTCGTCAGCGAGGACATGGCGGAAGCGGCGGCGACGGGCAAGGTCTCCCGCTATATCACGGACTTTCCGGACGAGACGCTGCTGGGCAGGGAAAATATCCTCTGCGTGCCCCATCTGGGCGCGAGCACGCCCGAGGCGGAGGACAACTGCGCCTATATGGCGGCAAAGGAGCTTGTGGACTACCTGGAGAACGGCAACATCACAAACAGCGTCAATTATCCCGCCGTATCCATGCCGAGGACCAGCGCCGCCCGCGTATGCGTGCATCACAGGAACGTGAAGGAGATCCTTTCCAAGATCCTTGCCGTCGTCTCCTCACAGGGCATCAACGTGGCGCATATGCAGGACCAGAGCAAGGGCGAGTACGCCTATCTCATCCTCGATCTGGACGACGTTCCCTCCGAGGAGTGCCTTGCCCTGATCGGCAATATCGCGGGCGTCATCCGCGTGAGAATGATTTAAAAGAAAGGCGCCCTATCCCGCACGGATATGCGGCGCCTTTCTTCGGCAGAAAATCCATCCCGTTCCTTTTTTATCCGGAACGGGATTTTTTTCAGTCGACCTGTTGACAGCCCCCCCCGATATGCTACAATATATGGCGCAATAAAAGAAGAAGGGAGAAAGCATATCATGAAAAAAATCATTGCATGCCTCGGCGCGACGATCTTGTCCGCCACACTCGCGATCGCGTTTGCGGGGTGCAGCTCCGCCCCTGTATCGGCACTCGCCACAGAGAAGAAGTATTATGCCGATATTACTGCCGATGTTGATATCGACGACAGAGCATATTATCTGTTCCATGCGGACGGCACGGGCGAGTTTTACTACTACTGTTATTATAACGGCAGCTCTTATCAAACGCTCAATGAATACACCGTGTATTTTGACTATACTTTTATTGACAAAGATATGGAAACCATCGTGTGCGTCTTTGACCGCGTTGAAGCAGGCGAACGCAACAAGGACGAGCTTCCCGAAAGCGATTGGGCGCGTATTCTTATGGTATCGGAGGACGTTATCATGAATACAAGCGGCTCGGTGTACTATAATGAGGACTTTTTGACCGAACACCCCAATTTCGGCGCATAGGAGGATTGCATGACGATCTCCCCCTGCGGCGCCGACTGCGCGGCGTGCAGGCGCTTTCCCGCGCAATGCGCGGGCTGCAGTGCCATTGCCGGAAAGGCCTGGTGGCTGCAATTTGCAAATATGGACTGCTGCCCCGTGTATGCGTGCTGCGTCGAAAAAAAGGGACAACATACCTGCGGATCTTGTCCCGAACTCCCCTGCAAACGCTTTATGCGCGACCCGACCATCTCCGAAGAAGAGAACAACGCCCATCTGCAGACCATGCTGCAAAACCTGAAAGAACTGTAAAAAATACCCATCGGCTGTGTGAAGTGAACCCCAAAGTTTGGACAAAAAATTAAATTAAATTGTTTGGTAATGAGTTCGGTATTGCACCGGGCTCATTCCTTTTAGTTTGAGAGAGATT
>CAJFNH010000077.1 GCA_904394195.1 Candidatus Gallimonas caecicola | reverse complement strand
GACCGTTCCCGCCGACACCACGCGGATGACGTCGCGCTCCACCATGCCCTTGCCCGCCGTGGGCTCGGTGAGCTGCTCGCAGATGGCAACGCGCTCCCCCATCGAAACGAGTTTTGCGATGTAGCTGTCGGCAGCGTGGTAAGGGATGCCGCACATGGGCGCACGCTCCTTCAGGCCGCAGTCCCTGCCCGTCAGCGTAAGATCGAGCAGCTTGGACACGCGCACGGCGTCGTCGAAAAACATCTCATAAAAGTCCCCGAGACGGTAGAAGAGCACGCAGTCCTTGTACTTCTCCTTCATGGCAAGATAGTGCTCCATCATCGGCGAAAGTCCCATATCAGCCTCCGTTTATTCCTTTTCCCCGTAGAGCGACACGCCGTTGGCGCGCGTCACCCGCATGCGTACAAATTCCCCCACGCAGGGCTCGTCGCTCGCAAAATATCCCATCCTGCCGAGCGGCTCCCTGCCCAGATAGAGTCCCTTCTTCTCGTCAAAGTCCTCGCACAGGACCTCGATGGTGCTGCCCACATAGCGCTCGCTCTTTCGGCGCGTATTTTCGTTCACCGCCTCGATCAGGCGGGCGATACGCCATTTGGAGACCTCTTCGGGGATCTGCCCCTCCATCAGCGCCGCCTTCGTGCCCGTGCGCGGAGAATAGATGAAGGTGAACGCGGAGGAAAAATCCGCCTCCTTCACAAGAGAGAGCGTCTCTTCAAAGTCCTCCTCCGTCTCGGTGGGAAAACCCACGATGAGGTCAGTAGTGATCTGCGCCTCGGGGATCTCCCTGCGCAGATACGCCGCTTTTTCAAGGTACTGTCCGCGCGTATAGCGCCTGTTCATGAGCGTAAGGATGCGATCGGAACCCGACTGCGCGGGAAGGTGCAGAAGGTTGCAGATCTTTTCGTGCTTTTTCATGACCGCCACCAGGCGCTCGGAAAAGTCCTTGGGATGAGAGGTCATGAAGCGCACGCGGAATTTTCCCTCCACGGAGGCAACGGCGTCGAGCAGCGCGGGGAAATCGGTATCCCCGTCCCGATAGGAATTGACGTTCTGCCCGAGCAGCGTGATCTCCTTATAGCCCGCCTGCACCAGGGCGCGCACTTCCGCAAGGATGCGCTGCGCCGAACGGCTCTTTTCCCGTCCGCGCACATAGGGCACGATACAGTAGGAGCAGAAGTTGTTGCAGCCGTAGGTGATATTCACCCAGGCGTTGGGATAGCTCGTGCGGTACGCCTCGGCGCCGTCCTCCGTCTCCTCGCGGTCGGGCAGCAAAGAGACGACCTTCCTCTCCCGCCGCTTGCGCTCGATGAGCGCGGGCAGCTGCGCAACGTTGTGCGTGCCGAAGATGATGTCGATAAAGGGGAATTTTTTGATGAGGAGCTCCGCCTTGCCCGCCTCCTGCGCCATGCAGCCCCCCACCGCAATGAGGAGCCCCTTCTTGCGCCGCTTGAGCTTTTTGAGCGCGCCGATATTGCCGAACGCATGATTTTCGGCATTTTCGCGGATACAGCAGGTATTGAACACGATGATATCGGCTTCCTCGACAGGGCTCTCCTGCGTATAGCCCGCCCGGCGCAAAAGACCTGCGATCTTTTCCGACTCGTGGACGTTCATCTGGCAGCCGTAAGTGACGATATGATAATTCAAGGCGTATCCTCCGGTAGATAGGACGGGAGTGCTCCCAGCACCTGCCCCACTTTTTCATGCAGAACGAGGGTGCACTGCCCGTCGAGCGGCGTGGGGTCGCGGTTGATGAGTACGAGGTTTTCTCCGCGAAAATAGCTGACAAAGGAAGCTGCGGGATAGACGGTGAGCGACGTTCCCGCAACGATGAGCGTATCGGCGGAGGCGATCGCGGCAAGCGCGCCCTCGATCACTTCCCCGTCCAACGGCTCTTCATAGAGCACCACATCGGGCTTGACGATGCCCCCGCACGAACAGCGCGGAACGCCGCTGCTGCGCACAATGAAGGAGGCAGGATAACTTTTTTTGCAGGCGAGGCAATGGTTGCGATGCACGCTGCCGTGCAGCTCATACACCCGTCTGCTGCCTGCAGCCTGGTGCAGCCCGTCGATGTTCTGCGTGACGACGGCAAGCAGCTTGCCCGCACGCTCCCATTGCGCGAGCTTTTTGTGCGCGGCGTTCGGCTGCGCGTTCAGCGCGAGCATCTTGTCGCGGTAAAAGCGGAAAAATTCCTCGGGATGGGCATGAAAATAGCTTGCGCTGATGATCGTCTCGGGCGGAACGGCGTACTTCATGCGATAGAGCCCGTCCTGCCCGCGAAAATCGGGAATACCGCTCTCCGTGGAGACGCCCGCTCCTCCGAAGAATACGATGCGGCGGCTGTTGTTTACAATATCAAGAAGCGTCATAATTTTTTCCGATATTCTATTGTAACACAATCCGACGAAATTTTCAACAAAAGCGGCGTGATTGTGTGAATTTTTCGGTGCGCCGCGCATACTGAAATGGATGAAACGCGCACTTACCGCAGCGGGCGTTGCGTTCGGGCTCATACTCGTTGCACTTCTCGCGATGGTCCTGTATTATATCGGCGTAACGGCGGGCGTACGCCTTGACCGTACGAAGCTCACCCTTCCGTCCGACTGCGTACGCATCTACGACGCACACGGCGAAGAGATCTGCACCGCAATGGCCGCCGGCGCGGCCGTCGACGATCTGCCGGAATATGTCGGACAGGCATTTATCGCCGTCGAGGACAAGCGCTTTTATACGCACGGCGGCATCGACGCCAGGCGTGTGTTTTCCGCACTCTGGCACAATCTGACGAGTTTTTCCTTCAAAGAGGGCGCTTCCACCATCTCGCAGCAACTCATCAAAAATACGCACCTCTCGAGCGAAAAGACCATTGAACGTAAACTGAAAGAGATCAAACTGGCGCGCATCCTGGAAAAACACTATTCCAAGGAAGAGATCCTCTCGCTCTATCTGGGCTCCATCTACTTCGGACACAGCGCGTTCGGCATCCGCAGCGCGGCACGCTTTTACTTCGGCATCGACGCCTCCGAACTCAACGTTGCCCAGAGCGCCATGCTTGCCGCCATCGTGCGATCGCCCAATCGCTACTCCCCCTTCCGCGATGCAAAAAGCTGCCTTGCGCGGCGTGACCTCGTGCTGAATCTCATGCGCGAGCAGGGATATCTCTCCGAACAGGAGTGCGCCGACGCGATAAATGAGCCCCTTCCCGCGCAGCCCGCAACGCAGCGGGCGCAAAGCCCCTACCTCGGCTACGTCTGGAATGAACTTGCCACGCTCTTTCCCGATGCGAGATCGGGCGACTGGGGAGAGCTTCGCGTAGACACCTACTTTTTGCCGGAACTGCAGGAAGAACTGGACAAAACGGATTGCGGAAGCGATTTCTGCGCGCTTGTGCGCGACAACAGGCAGCATGCGCTCGTCGCCCTGGGCGCAAGCGCGGGAACGCCCAGAAGGTCGCCTGCTTCCGTCATCAAACCGCTACTCGTGTATGCGCCCGCACTCGAGGAGAACCTCATCTGCCCCGCAACGCCCCTGCTTGACGCGCACACCGACTTCGGCGGCTATGCCCCGGACGACTACGGCGGCGCAACGGGAGAGTATATGAGCGCGCGCCATGCCCTTGCGCACAGCGTGAACATCCCCGCCGTGCGCGTACTCAATGAACTGGGCGTGGCACGCGCCGCCGACTATCTTGCCGCAATGGGGCTCGACGTTCCCGACGAGGACAAGACGCTTGCGCTTGCCCTGGGCGGGATGAGCGAGGGTTTCTGCCTGCCCGAACTTGCCGACGCCTACGCGACCTTTGCGCAGGAAGGGACATTTGCCCCTTCCTCCTCCATCCGCCGCGTGACGGACAAGTCGGACCGCGTACTGTACGAGCACAGCCCCCGCTCCCGCAGAGTGTTTTCAAAGGACGTTGCCTGGCTGACAAACGACATGCTGATGACGGCAGCAAAGGAGGGCACGGCGAAGCGGCTGCGGCAGCTCCCCTTTCCCGTATGCGCCAAGACGGGCACGGCGGGAACGCAGACCGGAAATACGGACGCATACTGCATCGGTTATACGCGCGATCATGTGATCGCCGTATGGATGGGCAATGCGGATTATACTCCGGTGGACGCCACGGGAGGAGGTCTGCCCGCCAACGAAGCGCTGCGAATCTTCCGCGCGCTATATGCACACGACGCCCCCTCCGCCTTTCCCGCATGTGAAGATGTGGTTTCGCTGCGCTACGACAAAGAAACCTACGAGCGCGACCACGCTCTTCTTTTGTCCGACCCCGCCGCACCGCCCGGCTCGGGCGCACAGGAATACTTTCGCGCGAGCGCTCCGCCCGTCTGCGTGAGCACACGGTACTCCTCGCCGCACATCAATATGCCCGAAATTCGCGTGGAAAATGGCACAGTCAGGATAGTATTATGTCAGACAGAGTACTATGAGTATGAGATAATACGCGAAAATCGCGGCAAAAAAGCCACGATCTACAGCGGAAAATATAAAAATGCCATCTGTGACAATTCCGTTACAGCCGGCGAGACATACGTCTATACCGTGCTTCCGAAGTACCGGCAATACACAGGAGAGCCCGTTATGCTCCCCTCTGTCACCCTGCCGAAAGAAGACGATCTCCCCGAGGATTGGTGGATCAGCGCAGCGGGATACGTTCAAGCGTGGAAATCGCCTCGCTGACGAGCGCTTCTACGTCCAGCTTCCCCTCCTCCTCTTCAATGTAGGAGAGCTTGGGTTTGATGGCAGGAAACTCGGGCAGGAACACCGTGCAGCAGTCCTCATAGGGAAGCACCGAAGTCTCATAGGTGCCGATCTTTTTGGCGCGCAAGATAATCTCCTCTTTATCAAAGCCGATGAGCGGGCGCAGGACGGGAAGCCTTACGACGGCGTTGGAGGAGGTGATCCCCTCCATCGTCTGCGAGGCGACCTGCCCCAGACTCTCGCCCGTGATCAAGCACTTCGCCCCCTTTGCCGCCGCGACGCGCTCGGCAATGCGGAACATGAAGCGCCGCAGGAGCGTAACGTTGAGCTCGGCGGCGCATTTTTTGTGGATCTCTTCCTGAATATGCGTCACGCGAACGGTCATCACCGCATCACCCCCTGTATAACGGGACAGAATACGCGCCAGCTCGACCACTTTATCGCGCGCCTGTTCGTTGGTATAGGGATAGCTGTGAAAGTGCAGAAATTCCACTTCCATACCGCGCTTTGCCATCATATGGCCCGCAACGGGGGAATCGATGCCCCCCGAAATGAGCAGCAGCCCCCTGGAAGATGTCCCCACGGGCATGCCGCCCGCTCCCTCTTCAAATCCGCCGAACACAAGGGCGCCACCGTCCTCGCGAACGTCGAGATACACGCAGCTCTGCGGCGAACGCACATCCACTTTGAGCGCGGGGAACGCTTCAAGCAGGCGGGCACCCACCTCGGCGTTGATCTCGGGAGAAGTCAGAGGATATTTTTTATCGGCGCGATGGGTATCCACCTTGAAGGTACCTTGCGTGGGACACACCGTTTTTGCCGCCGCGACCATACTCTCAAGATCGTTTGGAACGCGCAGCCCCTGCGAATAGGAGTGCACGCCGAACACACGCGAGATGCGCGCGCAGATCTCGTCGGCATCCTTATCATCGAATGCCGCAACAAGATACCTGCCGCTCGTGCGGCGCAGTTCGTGGCGCAGTCCCTTGAGCGCCTTTTCCAGATTGACGCCGAATACCCGCTCGAAATAGCCGCGGTTTTTCCCCTTCAGATGGATCTCCGCATAGCGGATGATGATGACTTTCTCCATATTTTCCATATCCCTCAACCTCCGAACGAACGCGCCGCCTCGTTCATCGCGCGCGCCGCTTCCATGGCTTCATCCTGTGTATTGCCGGGCGAAAAACTTGCGCGCAGCACCCCGTCGAGCGTGGCGCCGTCATACCCGCACGCCTGCAGAACGCGGCTGTGCGGCTTTTTGGAATTGCAGGCACTGCCCGTACCCAGCACGACGCCCCTGTCCCAGAGCATGCGCTGCAACGTCTCGCCGCGCGCTCCCCCGGCGGACACCGTGAGGATATACGGAGAGCCGTCCTGCGGGGAAAGGCACGCAAAGCACGCTTTGTCCAGCATGGACCAGAGCATCTCCTTCATCGCCGCAACGCGCACCGCGTCCGCCTCGAGCGTGGCAAATTTTTCCTGTGCGGCATACAGGAATGCGGCAATGCCGAACACATTCTCCGTACCGCTGCGCAGTCCGCTTTCCTGTCCGCCCCCGTGTACATAGGCGGAAAGCGCAGTATATCCCTTTCTGCGCAGCAGGGCGCCCGTCCCCTTCAGTCCGCCGATCTTATGGGCGCTGACGGTGTACAGGTCGATATCCTTTGTAAGACGCATGCCGATCTTTCCGAATGCCTGCACGCCGTCGCTCAT
>CAJFNH010000076.1 GCA_904394195.1 Candidatus Gallimonas caecicola | reverse complement strand
AGGATCCACCTGTTCCCATCCCGAACACAGAAGTTAAGCTCTCTTTCGCCCAAAGTACTTGGCCTAACGGCCCGGAAGGATAGGTTGTTGCCGCCTTTCCAGACACGGAACGTCTGCATATTCTGCAGACGTTCTTTTCTTTTGTAACACTTTGGGCTGCGGGGCAGCTTCCGCCCCCCTTAAAACAAGTGTTAAGGGGGGATGTCCGAAGGGACAGGGGGGATCGCATGCTGTCCGAGACAGCGTCGAAGAGACGAAGATATCCTGTTTGCATTTACCGGCCCATCCCCCTATATCCCCCCTTCCCCTCGGGAAGGGGGGACGAAAGAAAATATTTTGCTGTGGCGAGGGGACAAAAAAAGAACTTTCCGCAGAAAGGGAGAAGAGACAAAAGAGTTTTCTGCGGGAGAGGGGCAAAAAAGCTTTCGCAGGGAGGTAACGGTTGTAAGGCGTTTTCCTTGGAAGGGGCGAAAAACTTTTGCGGCAAAAGGGAATAAAAGAAATTCCTGCGGGGACGCGAGGGCGTGCCGCAGTTGGTTTGTTTTGCGTGTGAAATTGAACACTCTGCTTGACGGGATCACGGGCGTATGATACAATGAAAAATATCCTTGTGTTATTTGTGTGAAGAGATGGGCGGAATTGAGATGAGTAAAAAATCGGCAAAGCTATGGGCGCACTGAGAGGAAGTCAAATTTATCATAGGTTTGTATATCATATTGATTTTTGCTGTTTTGTTTTTTCGCTGTGCTTTCGTCTTCTCGCGTATTCAGAGGACATCGATGCCGGCGTGCAAGGTGCCATAAAAATTACGATCTTGAATGGTGCGAAATGGTATGCAATCATTATGCCGATCATCACTGCTCTGTTTATTGTTTGGTTTTTTTATTACTCTGATCGAGTTCTCGTTATCGATTCAGGGATAGAATATTACAGATGGCTGTTTACAAAGAAATTCAGGCGTATTGCTTCCGATGATGTTACGGAATGTGTTTTATGTGCCAGATCATGGAAAGATAAACGGGAGCGTAGAAGCGGAAGAAAGATCATATTGTTTCATGGGGCAAATACTATTGTAGTATTCGACATTTCCATTCAGTTGGCGCTTGCACTTGTAAAACTGTTAGGTGAAAATAAGTTCAAAATTGTCAGCGATAAAGGTGGTACAACAAGGATAAGCCATTATTATAAAATAGATTTTATGAATTTGTTTTCCGAGCAGCAACTTGCTATTTTGGAGTACTATTGCAGGCTTACGTATAAACGCTATAAAACGGGAGAAGAAATTTTAAAGAAAAAGAAGTTGTTCTGATGTTCCGAAGCGGTCAAAGCGGGCTGCACCGCTTTCTCGATTTCAATTCGCTTGAGCGCGGGTATCTGAAGGGGGACGAGCGATACAAAGCAAAAATAAATTTGAAAATATGGAGGGGTATTATTTATGCAGGGGACGGAAAGACAAAACGAGGGCGGAAGAATCATTCGGCGCGGCGACGTCATCCGGGCGCGGACGAACGCGGAGCTGCTCAACAAGCTGCTTGGCAAAAACTATAAAGCGTATATGAAGTGCCGCTATCCCGTCGGGGAGGGCGTTGCAATTCTTTTGCACGAGTTTGACGTTGTCACGCCCGCCGGGTGGCAGAACACGGAGTCGGAGGACGGCACGGTCGTGGAGCGGTACTGCAAAAGAGACGATGAAAAGCTCAAGAGCCATCGGGGAGTCCCGTGGGGCGAGCGGCGCATTCTCTTTGAAAAGCGGCGCGCGGAGGAATGTTTTATCTTCAAGGGGGTCTTTGAACTTCCCGCCCCCGACAGCGAGGAGGCAAAGGCGCTTGGGGTGACTGCGGACAGACGGGTGTGGAAGAAAACCGCAGACGTATTTGATTTGGACAGCATATGAAGGTCATTTTTCTGGATATCGACGGCGTGCTGTGCATCCACGCGCCGGACGGAAATTGGGGAGCAGAGGACGACGACGTCCTGTCGGAGAGCTGCTGCCGCCGCCTGAAGGAGATTCTGGACGCAACGGGCTGCAAGTTGGTGCTGTCCAGTTCGTGGCGGCTGTTCCGCGAAAACGTGCGCAGCCTGTTCGCGCAACTGCGTCCCTTCGGCATCACCCGCGCCGACTTCTTGGGCGGCACGCCTCTTTTGGAGGAACGCGGCGAGGAGATCCTCGCCTGGCTTGCGCGCCATCCGCTTGTCGGGCGATTTATCGCCCTCGATGACGAGCCGTTCGACAGCGTGCGATTTCCCTGCGAACGGCTCGTTCTGACAGAGCCTGCAAGCGGAATTACCGAAGCGGTCAAAGCGCGCTGCATTGCACTGCTCAACGACGAAAAATCGCATACGTCCTGCAAATAACAGAACAAGATGCCATCGGCAACAAAAAAGGCGACCCTTTCCGGGTCGCCTTTTTTTGCAAAGGGGGGAGTTCAGCCGTAGATGCAGCCGAGCATGTGTTCGGCATAGAGCGCCGCGATATTCTTGTCCGTGGCGCGCTCCATTCCGCCGAAGAAAGCGTTGGAGTTGACTTCGCAGACATAGAAGCTCTCCTTGCCGAACAGGACGTCGATGCCGCAGTAGTCGAGCTGCAGAAGGGCGGCGACGCGTTCGCACATGGCGACGACGTCGGCAGAGGGCTCGATGGCCCGCCCCGTTCCGCCCAGCTCCAGATTGGAGCGGAAATCGCCCGCGGAGCGTCGCTCCATCGCGGCGGCGTACTTCCCGCCGATGACGATGACGCGCATGTCCCTGCCCGCGCTCTCGCGCACGAAGCGCTGGAACAGGTGGGGGGAACACTTGACGTCCTCGGCGATGGCGCGCAGTTGCTCAAAGTCGTCCGCCTTGAACACGCCGTTGCCGAGCGAGCCGTAGCTGTGTTTGACGATGACGGGAAAGCCGAGCTCGCTTTCGATTGTGCGAAGGGTGCGCTCCGCGACCTTCTCCTGCGCGTCGTAGCACAAAAGCCCGGGCAGCGTTTTGGGAACGGGGATGCCCCGCGCGGAGAGGAGGATGGCGGTCGTCATCTTGTCGTCGCAGCCCACGATGGCGTCGTGGCGGTTGAACAGGCGCATGCCGCTGCGCTCGAGCAGCTGCGAGACGTACTTGTCCTTATCCAGATAGACGCAGAAGTCGTATTGCCGCAGACGGTTGCAGATGCTGCCGTCATCTCCGATGGTCGCAAAGAAGCCGTCGTTGCGCAGAATATCCGTGTGCACGCCGCGTGCCTCGAACTCTTCCTTGAGGCGGCGCGATTGGTTCAGGCTGTGCTCCAGCCGGGAATATGCGTTGATGAGGATGACTGCCTGTTTCATTTGACACCTGCGATGGCAATGTATGAGGTATTGCAGTACCAGAAGCTGCGCTCCACGAACGCCGCCTTGAGTTCCGAGAGCGCCTTTGCAAACCATTCGCGCTCCTGTTTGAGCTGTACGTTGTCGGGATTTTTGCGCAGAAGGTCGTCGATGCGGTTGAGACGGAAGGAAAATCCCACGTCGAATAGGTGCTCGCGGCTGCGGCGGTCCTTTTCGCAGGTATCCACGCAGGAGTACAGCATGCGGATATTGACGTATCCGGCGTCGTAGAGCTGCCGGTACAGCTTTCTGCCGTTTGCACGGTCGGAGGTGTTCACGAGCTTCCCGTACCGTTCCAGGATCTCCTGCAGCAGCTCGGTCTTGGGGTAGCAAAGCTTTCCGCCGTCGTCCGAGCCGCGCACGATGATCTTCGCGTCGTCCGCCATGATCTCATACAGGCGCAGCAGCAGTTTGGAAGGGCTTTTCAGGTGGTGCAGCACGAGCGCGCTGAAGATGATATCCGCTTTGTTTTGGCCGTTTTCTTCCAAAATGGCGGAGAGTTTTTCCACAATGTCCTCGTCCTCCAGGTCGAGACAATAGAAGGAGAACTTGTCGCCGTACGCCTGCGCCGCCGCGTTCGCTTCGTCGATGTCCCTTTGGTTGTAGTCCACGCCGATCACCTTACCGACGCGCGGGAGGTCGGCAAAGCGCGAGATGGTGAGCGCGCCGTTGGAACAGCCCAGGTCCACCACGCATAGGTCGTCTCCCTCCAGTTCGTCAAGCACCATGTCAATAGCGCGGCGGTCAAAGGCATAGTAGCCCTTCTGCTGGTTTTCCAGCCGCTTCTTTTCTCCCGTCAGTTCGGACGTGTACGCCAGGGGCGTGAAGGTGTTGCCCTCCCTCGTTTCGGGGTGAAAATCCCACGTCTGAAAGGTGCGTCCGACGCGCTCCCAGGAGAGCTCCGCCATCTTCACAAAGAGCTGCTCGGGCGAGAACGCCTCCATGATGCAGTCCATGATATAGCGTTTGTTGTCGTCCACGAGCGGGCGGGTAGCGCTGTGCAGTTCGGGAAAGGTCTGATTTCCCGGCAGAATGGTGAAGAAGGGCTTGCGGAATTTCTGTGTGTACTCCACCTCTGTGAGGATGGCCTTGCTGACGATGGCGCTCTCGCTCATGAAAAAGATGACGCCCCTGCATTTTTCGCTGCTGATATAGCGGCGGACGTTGAGGTCCCACTCGTCGCCGTAACTCAAGGCATCGTCGTAGACGATGTTGTATCCGTGCTCGCCGAATTGCGCCAGCAGCGCGTCGATATGATCCTTGTGCGAATAGCTCAAAAATACATAGTCGTTCGAGCGGTCGTTCATTGATTTTCCTCCCCGTTTGTCATGATCGGAAACATTATATCACACAATGGGGCGGAGCGCAAGGGGGAGACCGGAAAACGCACAACTCTACGGAGCGTGGGTTGTTTTTTCGCCGCCGATGTGCTATCATGTAGGCAGAAATGCCCGGGGAGGGAGACATGGATCAGATCAGAACGGGAAAATTCATCCGCCGGCTGCGCACGGAGCGGGGCTGGACGCAGAGCGCCTTTGCCGAACGGCTGGGCGTCTCCGAAAAGACGGTGTCCAAGTGGGAGACGGGGCGGGGGCTGCCCGAAGTCTCCCTCATGCTGCCCGTGTGCGAGCTTTTGGGCATCACCGTCAACGAGCTGCTCGCGGGCGAGCGGCTGGAAGGGGAGGCGTACCGCGAACGGGCGGAGGAGCGCCTTCTGCTCACCTGCGACCGCACCCGCCCCGAGACCAAGGTCGTCATCTGCAATGCCGCGTGCTGGGTGAGCGTTGCCGTCTGGCTCGCGCTCATCTTCATCGCAGCGTTCTGCGACCTGCCCGTGTGGGCGCGTATCACCATGATCGTATGCGCTTTTTTGGGCATTGCCGCTGTCATCGCGCCCATCCTGGTGGTCGCCGTCAATACGGAGATCTACACCTGCCCGAAGTGCAAGACCAAATTCGTGCCCACGTTCTCCGCCTTCCTGCTTGCGCCGCACACCACAAAAAAGCGCCGTCTGAAGTGCCCGCACTGCGGGCAGAAGAGCTGGTGCGAGAGCAGCCTGCGCAAGCGGGAAGAATGAACGCCGCGGCGATGCCCTGCGCATGCGCCGTTGTCCGTGCGTATGCTTGACAAACGGGACGGGCAGAGGGTATAATACACCTTGTGGAGAAAATGAGGATAAACTGCCTGATCCCGTGCGTCCGCCATCATGTGACGTGCCTCTCCCCGGGGCTGGTCCGCCGCGCGCGCGACGGATCGCTGGAGATCCTGTATTGCGAGGCGCATGACACGGTGCTCATCCCCGGACGCAAAACGCGCATACGAACGTGAAAAATCGGGCAGACTGATCATAAAAGAGAACATGTTGACATATTCGGATACCAAAAATTTTACGGCGGAAGAACTCGGGGCGCTCTTTTCCTCGGTAAAGTGGGAATCGTCAAAGTACCCCGCGCGGCTCGCGCGGGCAATGAAGGGCTTTGCGGCGGTATTTTCCGCATGGGAGGAAGGGACGCTCGTGGGGCTGCTTGCCGCGATGGACGACGGCGAGATGACGGCGTACATCCACTATCTGCTCGTCTCCCCCGCCTTCCAGGGGCGGGGCATCGGCAGGCAGCTTTTGCAAATGGCGCTCGGGCACTACCGCGGCTATACGCGCGTGGTGTTGCATGCCGAAGGGAGCGCTTCCGCTTTCTACCGCGCACAGGGGTTTTGCGCGATGAACGCCGAGTGCATGGGCATCGTCCCGCCCGACGGCGGCAAACAGGGCGCCGGGGAAGCATGCGGCGTTACGGCGGCGAATCGGTCCTGAAATCAAAAACGGAGCCGCAAGGCTCCGTTTTTTGCGTGGATGGGCGGCGTCAGTCCGCCGTATTTTCGTATTTTGCGATTTTTTCGGCAATGCGCACGAAGGTCTCGGCGTCCTCCTTGCCGATCACTTCGATCAAGTTGTGCGCGAGCGCGAGCGAACGCGCATGCACTGCAAGGTAATCGCCGATATTGTCGGGCAGGATGCGCACGAAGGTGGTGCGCTTGTCCTTGCCTTCGCAGCGCTCCAGGCAGCCTTTGGCGACCAGCGAATCGATGGTAC
>CAJFNH010000075.1 GCA_904394195.1 Candidatus Gallimonas caecicola | reverse complement strand
CAAATTAGTTAAATGCAACCACAAACTCCGTTCCGATTTGAGATAAAGCCTTTAAGTCGAACTTGCTTAATGTCAAATCAGCCTTTTTTTCTGCATAAACAATAAACTCAATACAACTCTTAAATTTCAGGGTATATTCATCCAATATTTTTTTCAAGGAAAGAATTATTCTTAACTGTTTCGACAGAAATGATTGTATTTCACGCGAACTTTTACAACTTCTATTAATATCATACACCCACCTGTTTGTCTTTTGCAACAGAGGTCTTCCAAATTTATAAATCACGCTTCCCTTAAAATAAATACTAGATGGTAAATCTAATTTATTTTGGATTTCTTGTGGATCCAATTCGTCACCTTTAATTGTCATTCGAAAAAAAGCCAACATTCACTTCCTCCTTGCCTACCGCTCTACCGCAAAAAAATATTTTAAAATCCCTAATATATTTTCTTTTGACAATTTTTTATTGTTGCCTCGTCAATGACTAAAAACTTACTCCAATATTTCTTCACCAATCGTGCAGGCATATTTTCACCCCAAAAGTAAAATCATTTCCATCATCCGATAACAGTTTACCACGACTTCTGCACATTCCCGTCAAGCCCCTTGAAAACGGTCCAGCCATTCATATGCAGCCGCCCGCGAGGAAAACACAAAATGCGGCTTGCCGCTCCCCTCAAGCTCCGCGAGCATGGCAGGGCGGACGTCTTGCTCAAAGCGCAGGATCCACTCTTCAAATTCCGCGTCCACGCGCTCCGGGCAGCCCTGCGTCATATCGGGCCGCGTTTTTCCCGCATATTGCTCCGCCCGCGCGTATGCGCTCTCCAGACAGATGCGCGAAGGAACATCGAGAAAGACGGCGCAATCCGCCGCCGCAAGGCGCTGCGAAAGGGTGCGGTGATAATTGCCGTCCATCACCCACGCAGGCTTTGCAAGCTCCGCGGCGAGCATGCCGTCAAATTCTTCACGGCTGCGCTCCACCCATCCGGGCAGCCACCAGAGCCTGTCAAGATGCACCACGGGCAGAGAAAAGCGGGCGCCCATGCTCACTGCAAACGTCGATTTGCCCGCCCCGCCGCAGCCGAGCACGAGCACCTTTTGATACGGAAACTGCATAGGATAACGTCCTTCAGATTTCAAATTCTCTTTGCCGCCACTTGAAAAATTCATAATAGGCGCGCACGTTTTTCAGTTCCGTCCACCGTTTGACGTCCACGGGCGTTTCATCGAAATCATAGATCTTTGCGCCGTTCATGGACAGAAGAAAGGGCGAATGGGTCGCGATCACCAGCTGACAGTCAAAATAGCGCGCCGACTGTTCCAGAAATTCTTTGAGTTCGTTCTGCCGTTCGGGAGAAAGGCTGTTTTCCGGCTCGTCCAGAAGGCAGAGCGTCCCCTCCCCGATGCGCTCTTCAAAATAGAGAAAGGCGCTCTCGCCGTTGGAGCGCTCCCGCACGTTCCCCGCAAGGCGCTGCCTGACGTACTTCGACTGCGTCCGGCTGCGGGCGTCGCACACCGCTTTCAGCCGGTCGTAATCGTCAAGCGAGGTCATGCGGAACTGCGCATATTTGTTCTGAAGATACTCCCCGAACAACTCCTCCCGCCTGGCATCGATCCCGTCGTTGAGCGCGCGCACATCGAGCATATAGTCAAAGACATCGTCGCTGGCGATCATGCAGCTTCCCGCCGGCAGCGGCGCGGCAAGGCGGTGCGAGCACATTTTTACATAGTCGCCGAAAAAGTCCGACCGGTTGTAGGCGGCGCGGCGCACAAGCCCCAGGCGCTGCGCGATGACATTGAGCGCCGTCGTCTTGCCCGAGCCGTTCCCGCCGTAAAAAATGGTGACGGGCGCAAAATCCAGCCGCCCCAGCCCGTGTGCGGACAGAACGAAAAACGGGTACATCGTATTATAACACGTCCGCTTGACTTTGTCCAGGCGAAAGGCATATTCCTCGTCGTAAGACGGAAATTCAAATTCCGATAAATAGATCATATCTCCTCCGGCCGGGCGGCGCCCCGGCGGCCACCGCTACCGCACGATGGTGAGCTGTTTTTTTGCCCTTGTCACGGCGGTATACAGCCACTGTCTGCCGTCCTCAAAAAAAGCGGATTCGTCGATGACGACCACGTTGTCGTACTCCGAGCCCTGCGCCTTGTGGCAGGTAACGGCGTAGGCAAATTCAAAGCGGCATACGGCGTCCTCCCGCCGCACCTTGAAGCGGCGAAGCATCTCGGAATTGTCCTCATGCACCAGGATCCCGTTGGTCAGAAAGCACGCCTTCGCGCCGTAGCCGTGCAGATAGCGCCCGTGCGTGAAAATGCCCGCGTCAAAGGGAAGGTCGGAAACGGCATGGGGCAGAAAGTCGGGCGTAAAGTCGAGCTGTCCCAGTCCGTCGAGCTGTTCGCGCACATTGGAGCAGGTGCCGATGATGCCGTTGACCAGGTGAAAATCCCCTTTTTCGTCCAGCGTCTTGCTCCAGTCGTTGAGGGTGCACACGAGTTTTTCCCCCTCGCAGGGCAGGAGCGCCCCCTCGGGGATACCGCGCATAAAGCGCGCCTCGCGGTTGACGGCGCCCCGCGTTCTGTTGGTGCCCACGATGATCTGGTCCGCTTCGGCATACAGCCGCTCGCGCACCGCCGCCGTGAAGGCGCGGCGCGGGATGACGTTCACGCAGCCGTCGCTGCCGAATTGCGGCAGCCCGCCGCGGCGCACTTTTTCCGCAAGCCGCACGATGGGATTGTCCTTTTCCTGCCGCACGATCTCTTTGAGCGTGACGACGGGCATGGAGAGCAGCGAGTTGCTACCCTTGACGGGCGGGAGCTGGGCAGGGTCGCCGCAGCACAGGCACTTGACGCCGAAAGAGAGCAGATCGCGCAGAACGTCGTCAGAGACCATGCTCGTCTCGTCCAGCACGATGAGGCGGATATCGGAGTCGATCTTCTCCTTTTTGACAAAGCGCAGGAAGCGCTCGGAGACGACCTCGCCGTCCTCGTTCACCTCGATGTCCTCTTCGCGCGTATAGATGAGACTGTGCACCGTAGAGGCGGGCACGCCCGCACGAATGAGCACGGACGCCGCCTTGCCCGTGGGCGCGACGAACACGGCGCTTTCGCCCGGCACAAGTCCCAAATCACGCACGACGTAGTCCACGAGGAAGGTCTTGCCCGTACCTGCATAGCCGCACAGCACAAAGATCTGCGTGTTCAGATGTACGAACCACTCCTCGATGAGCGCCGCCGCCTCCGCCTGGTCGGCAGTGAGCGTGATCTCCCTCTCTTCCATATATTTCAGTATATCATACTGCGCAGAAGAATGCAAACATTCGTTCATGGTTTACAGGATTTTCGGCGCAATTTCTTTTTCGGCATTGCATTTTTCACGAAAACATGCTATAATGGGAAAAATTTGTACAGGGAGGACACTATGTACCGGGCAAAACTCGACCTGATGCGCACCGAGCGCGCGATCAAGGAAGTGAAAGATACGTTTGAAAGGCAGCTTGCCGCGGCACTCAATCTCACGCGCATCAGCGCGCCCCTGTTTGTGCCTGCGGACAGCGGACTCAACGACAATCTGAACGGCGTGGAGCGCCCGGTCTCCTTCGATCTCAAATATGCCGGCACGCGCGCGGAAGTGGTGCAGTCGCTCGCCAAATGGAAGCGCTACGCCCTGGCAAAATACGGCTTCGAGCCGCACAGCGGACTGTACTGCGACATGAACGCCGTCCGCCGCGACGAAGAGCTCGACGCGCTGCATTCCGTATATGTCGACCAGTGGGACTGGGAAGCGGTCATCCTGCGCAGGGACAGAACGCGCGCCTATCTTGAAGACACGGTGAAAAAAATATACGCCGCCATGCAGGCGACGGCAGACAAACTTTGCGGGGACTATCCCGAACTGGAGAACTATTTTTCCGACGGCATCACCTTTGTGACCACGCAGGAACTGGAGGACGCCTATCCGGCGCTCGCGCCCAAGGAAAGGGAGTGCGTGTTCACGCAGCAGCACGGCGCGGCGTTCGTCATGCAGATCGGCGGAAAGCTCAAATCGGGCTTCCGGCACGACGGCCGCTCCCCCGACTACGACGACTGGACGCTCAACGGCGACATCGTGGTCTGGTATCCGCCGCTCGGCTGCGCCCTGGAACTTTCCTCCATGGGCATCCGCGTGGACGAGGGCGCGCTCATCGCCCAGCTCACCGAGAGCGGCTGCCTCGACCGCCTTTCCCTGCCCTTCCACCGCGCCCTTGCCGCAGGCGAGCTGCCCCTGACGATGGGCGGCGGCATCGGGCAGTCCCGGCTGTGCATGTTCCTTCTGAACAAGGCGCACATCGGCGAGGTGCAGGTCTCCGTGTGGGACGAAAAGACGCTTGCCTACTGCCGCGAAGAGGGCATCGAGCTCATGTGATCACTGCGTAAACACAGCATACAGATACCGTCCGCCCAGGCTGATGCCCAGGCGGACGCTTCCTTTTTCAAGGGGGAAGGTATGCGCCGCCGCGCCGCGCGTGCGCGCGCAAAAGGCGATGCGCCCTTCCTGCACGTCTGCCAGATAGTCCAGGGTGTATTCGCCTTCGCCGCCCTGCGCGCTCCGCCAGAAGAAGCGCGCCTGCCCGCCGTAAGAGAGTGCAAGCCGCACATATTCGAAGGAGGAGAGCATGTCCTCGC
Organism: Candidatus Gallimonas caecicola; assembly: GCA_904394195.1. Lineage (GTDB taxonomy): Bacteria > Bacillota > Clostridia > Christensenellales > Borkfalkiaceae > Gallimonas > Gallimonas caecicola. The sequence continues at coordinate 1,833 of CAJFNH010000075.1, read as the reverse complement.
CCGCGAGCGTGAGCGTCTCACATTCGTACTCGCCCGCATAGGGACGGGAGAGCTCATAGAGCGAGCTCATTTCGCCGATGTCCCCGCCCGCGCAGCCCGTGAGCAGCGCGGCACACAACAGCACGGCAAGCGCCGCGCCAAAATACTTTCGCATGGAAAAAGTATTTGCATTTTGCGCGCTTTCATGTTACAATAGAGAGCAAATCACGGGAGCAGGACCATGACTTTCGACTATGAACTTGTGGGAAAGATCGGCTCGATGGCGCTCATCGACCGCGAGGACCGCATGATCGACTACACCAGGGTGGCGCGCATCTCGCACGAGCTGCGCCCCGGCTATATCTGGGTCTCGAGCGGCGCGACGGAGATCGGGCGGCTGGACTATCTGCAGCGCACGGGCAGGGAGCTGACGGGCGAAAACGCCAAGACGGACTATGCCGCGCAGGGACAGACCATTCTGATGCAGACGTACCGCCAATTCGTGGACCCCGCCTATTCGGTCCGGCAGGTACTGGTGGAACACCACCACTTCAACGACGAGCAAAAGAGCGAGCACCTGAAGGGGCTGCTTTTGCGTTGCCGCGAGCAGAACGCCATCCCCATCGTCAACTATAACGACGCCGTATCCAGCGAAGAGAACAGGCGCATGGAGTTGCTTGCGCTCTCCAACGGCAGAAAACGGGTGTTCGAATGTGTGGACAACGACGAGACGGCTTCGCGCATCGCCTGCCTTGTGCGGGCGCGCCTGCTCGTCATCTTTACGAGCGTGGACGGCATCTATCTGGACCCCGACGATCCCGCAACGCTCGTAAAGCGCATCACGGGCAAGGACGCCTACGAGCTTGTGGAGGGCATCGAGGAGCACAAAAAATACTGTGTGGGCGCCTCGCGTGCGGGCGCGAACGGCGCGCGGGCGAAGCTCGAATATGTGAAGGACGCCGCCGCACAGGGAACCACCGTGTACATCGCCAATGCAAAATACACCATCGCCGCCGTGCTCTCGGACGAAGTCCCCTGTACGAAGATCGGCATCGGGCTCAAATAAAACACGCTGCACATAAAAAGCGCCGCCGTGCCATCTTGCACGGCGGCGCCTGCCTTTTTTCAAAGCCTGCCCTTCTCGCGGCAGAGCTCCTCCACGAGCTGCGCCGCGCAGGCAATGATCTTGGCGCACGGGCGCCTTTTGTAGAACTCCGGCGTGCGCGGCTCGGAGACGGGGCCTTCGTTGACGGCGACGCCCGCCCCCTGCAGAAGCGCCCTGCAGTCGAGGGCGTTATATTTTTCCAGAAAACGCCGCGCAAACTCCTGTACGAGCGCGTACATCTCGTCCTTGCCTGCCCGGGGAAAGAGCAGCCCCAGCGCCATCGCGCCGCCCGAGACGGCGCCGCACGTCAGGCGCAGCCTGCCCAGCCCGCCGCCAAGGGGCAGGCTTGCCGCGCCCACGAAGGAGGCAGGGACTTGTGCGTCCTGCGCGAACGCAAGCGCGACCGCCTGCGAACAGTTGTGCCCTTCCAGAAATAATTTTTCGGCAAGCTGCGCATGCGTCATTGCCAATTTCCCTCCGATATGATATACTTGCGGTATGATCGTCTATTATACAACCGCCCCGACCGACGGCCCCGCGTTCGTGCGGAATATCCTGCATACCCGCTACGGCATTGCTAATGCGCAGTTCGCGCGCGGGGAACACGGCAAGCCGCGCCTTTTAAACGCGCCCCTGCACTTCAGCCTTTCGCACACGCGCGGGCGTACCTTTGTTGCCGTGGCGGACGAGCCCGTCGGGCTGGACGCCGAATGGCGGGGACGCTCCCTTCCGCGCGCCTATCTTGCACG
>CAJFNH010000074.1 GCA_904394195.1 Candidatus Gallimonas caecicola | reverse complement strand
ATCCGTAAAATTCTGCGAGGTGTTCCTATGGCTGCAAAAAAGTACTTTTCTTCCACGCGCATCGCAATGATCGCGCTCTTTTCGGCGCTGGCGGCGGTCTTGTATATCTTCAATTTCGCCATGCCGTTCGCCTTCCCGGGCTTTCTGGAGTTCCGCTTTTCCGATGTCCCCGTGCTCATCGGCACGTTCGCGCTCGGTCCCGTATCGGGCTGCGTCATCGTCGTCATGATGGTGCTCATCAAGCTGGTGTGCGTGTCCACGTCCACCATGTTCGTGGGGGACGCGGCGGATATCCTGGTCGGGTTTGCGCTCGTCATTCCCGTGGGGCTCATCTATCAGAGGCACCGCACCTTCAGGGGGGCGCTTGCAGGGCTCGTTACGGGCTCGCTCATCTCCACCGCGCTGGCGGTGCTGCTCAACCGCTTCGCGCTCGTGCCCGCCTATGTCTATCTCATGTTCGGCGGCAGCTGGCAGCCCATCCTCGGCATGATGACGCCCCTCTTCCCGGACTGCACGCAGGAAAATTTTTACAGCATCTATCTCTGGGCGTCCGTTTTGCCCTTCAATGTGCTGCGCTGCCTGGTCGCCTCCCTCATCACGCTGCCCGTCTACAAACATATCTCCCGCGCCATCAACCGGCTGAACGCCAAACTTACGCCCAAAAAGAGGGCGTCGAAGGCGAGCGAGCGCTACTCCACGGCGCTCATCATCGTCGGTTTTGCGCTCGCCGTGCTCGTGCTGGTGTTCTTTGCCGTACTGCACTATATGCTCACGCAGTAGGGAGCAAAATTCTTGCAAAAAATCGCCATATGCGGTATAATAGCCGTGGTATGGCGATTTTTCTTTCGCGCTCGCCCGAGCAAACTCTCGCGTGGGCGGAAAACTATGCAAAGACGCTCTCGGCGGGGGACGTCGTTCTTTTGGACGGCGAGATGGGCGCGGGCAAGACGGTGCTCGCGCAGGGCATCGCGCGCGGACTGGGCGTTTGCGAGGACGTGTTGAGCCCCACTTACGCCTATGTCAACAGCTATGCGCCCATGTTCCATTTCGACTGTTACCGCATCGAAAGCGTGCGGCAGGCGGAGGAGCTGGGTTTTGCCGACTATTTCGAAGCGGGCAAGATCTGCCTTGTGGAGTGGAGCGAGCGCATCGCGCCCCTCCTGCCCGCGGGCTGCAAGCGCGTTCTCATCCGCAAGACGGGGGAGAACGAACGGGAGATCGTCACATGAAATTTCTTGCCATCGACACGAGCGGAAGGGCGCTCAACGTCGTTGCCGTCAACGGGGAACGCCGCGTGCTCGAGTGCCGCGACGACTGCGCCATGCGCCACTCCGTTCTTCTGATGGACGTCATCGACGGGGCGCTCGCCAAGGCGCAGCTCACGCCGCATGAATGTGATTTTTTTGCCTGTGTGGTGGGGCCGGGCTCCTTTACGGGCATCCGCATCGGCATTTCCACCGTCAAGGGGCTCTGCCTTGCGTGTGACAGGCCCGCGCTCGCGCTCACCTCTTTCGATACGCTCGCATATGCTGACAGGAGCGGGAAAAAACTTTGCCTGGTGGACGCGGGGCACGAAAATTTTTACGCCTGCTGCTACGACGGCACGCGCGCCGTTCTGCCGCCCGCCTTTGTGACGCGGGAGCAGGCGCTCGAACGCATTGCCGCGGGCTTTGCGCCCGTGGCGCACACCGCGCTCTTTGAAGGGGTGCGGACGGCGGACGCGGGAGCGGGGTTGGCGGCTGCCGCCGCCGACATGGCGGGGCAGACATGCGCCGCGCACGCGCTGGAGGCGCTCTATCTGCGCCGTTCCTCCGCGGAGGAAGGGCGATGAACGGCAGGGCGTGGCAGTATTCCGACCTTTCCGCCATCGCGGCGCTGGAGCGGGAATGTTTTTCCGACCCCTGGAACCACCGCATGCTCGCGGAATCCTTTCTTTCGGGGCATTTTTACGGCTCTTTGTTGGAAGAGGACGGCGCCGTTGCCGCCTACGGCGGCATGGTCGTGTTCGGGGAGCAGGCGCAGGTGCAGCTCATCGGCGTTGCCGAGATGTACCGCCGCTGCGGCAGGGGGGGCATGATCCTCGAGGACCTCATTTCCATCGCCCGCGAGAAGGGGGTAAAGCACGTCTTTTTAGAGGTGCGCGTCTCCAATTCGCCCGCGCTCTTACTCTATCTGAAACACGGCTTCAGCGGTTTGTATGCCCGTTCGCGCTACTATGCGGACGGCGAGGACGCCATCGTCATGATGAAGGAGCTCGCTTGACGCTTTCATTCGTGCAGCAGGGGGAGGGCAGGGATCTTGTGCTTTTGCACGGCTACCTCGCTTCCAAGGAGAGCTTTTTTCCGCAGATCTCCTACTTTTCGCGCTTTTACCGCGTCACCGCTCTCGACTTTCCGGGGTTTGGCGGCGCGGGAGAGTTGCCGGGCGCATGGTCGGTCGCCGACTATGCGGACTGGACGGCGGACGCGCTCGCCGCGCTGGGCATCGTCTTTCCGCATGTGATCGCCCATTCCTTCGGCGGGCGGGTGGCGGTCAAGTGCCTTGCGCGTGGAGACGTGTTCGACCGCGCGGTGCTCGCGGGCTGTGCGGGCATTCTGCCGCGGCGCACGCTCTCCTATCACATCCGCGTAAAGACGTACCGCTTTGTCAGAACGTTTGCGCCCGCGTTCGCCGAACGCAAATTCGGCAGCGAGGAATACCGCCGGCTCTCTCCCGTCATGCGCGAGAGCTATAAGAAGATCGTCAACGAGGACCTGCGCGAGGACGCAAAAAAGATCGCACGGCCCGTGCTGTTCATCCACGGCACGCGCGACCGGGCGGTGCCGCCCTCGTCCGTTGCGGTGTACCTTTCCTGCATCCCTGAAAGCACGATATTCCGGATGGAGGGGTGCGGGCACTTTGCCCATCTTGAAAACCCGCTTGTATTCAACGCGGCTGCGGAGGAATTTCTGCAATGAACACATCGACGATCCTTGCCGTCTGCCTGGGCGGTATCCTCACGGGGTACGCGTTTTTCATGTGCTCCGTCAGGCTTATCGCCATCCTGCAGCAGCAGGGGTATGCGGGGCGCGCGTTCCTCAAATGGTACTACCGTTCCCGAAATATCGAGCGCAAAAAGGCGTCGCTGCTCGCGCTCGCCATTGCCCTGCTGACGGCGCTCTTTGACGTGTGCTTTTCCTTTCTGGGGTACCGGGCAGCCAACCTCATCTCGCTTTTGCCCTTCGTGGGGATCTGCGTGCTCTACTGCGTTTCGGAGAGCCGTCACGCCCTCAAAGTGCCGCTCAAGAACACCATGCGCGCCTTGCGGCTGGGCGTTGCGTACGCCGTCGTTTTGTTCGCCCTGTGCATCGGCCTGGGCTTTGCGCTGACGGCGCTTGCCGGAGCCGTGGACGTCGCGTGGCTGTATCTTGTGCGCTACGTGCCCTTCTGCCTTGTGCCGCTGCTCTGCCCGCTGCTGCTGCCCTTCGTCAATCTGTGCATGAAGGCGTACGAGGTGCCGCATGCCGGAAAGTTCATAAAGCGCGCCAAGGCAGCGCTCGCTGCCTCGCCCTGCGTGAAAGTGGGCATCACGGGCAGCTTCGGCAAGACGAGCGTCAAACATTTTGTCGCCGCCATCCTGTCCGAACGCTACAAGGTCATCGCCACGCCCGCCTCCTACAACACGCCCGTCGGCATCGCCAAGGCGGTGAACGAGGGGGGGCTGGACTGCGAGGTCTTTCTTGCCGAGATGGGCGCGCGCCGCACGGGCGATATCGCACAGCTGTGCGACATGGTATGCCCCTCGGTGGGCGTGGTGACGGGCGTCACCTGTCAGCATCTGGACACTTTCGGCTCCATGGACGCCATCCGCAGGGAAAAGGGGGAGCTCGCCCGCCGCGTTCAGAGGTGCGTTCTCGGGCGCTCCGCCGCGGACATGGATGCCCCCGGCGCGCTCCTCATGGGGCGCGATTTCGACGCGGAGGACGTACGGCTCTCTTTGGAAGGGACCTCCTTCACGCTGCGCCTGCCCGAGGGGAACATGCCCGTCACGGTGCCTCTTCTTGGGCGGCATGCCGCCGAGGACGTTGCCCTGGCTGCGGCGCTGGGCGCGTGCATGGGCATGACCAACGCGCAGATCGCTTCAGGTATCCAAAAAATTGCCCCCGTCGCGCACCGTCTGGAGCGCAGGGATGCGAACGGGCTCATCATTCTGGACGACGCCTATAACTGCAATCCCGAAGGCGCCGCCAACGCCGTGGAGGTTCTGCGCCTGGCCGACGGGCGCAAGGCGGTCGTCACGCCCGGCATCGTGGAGCTGGGACAGCTCGAGGAAGAAGTCAACGGTGCGCTGGGCGCCCTGCTCGTCGGGCTCGACCTTGTGGTGCTGGTGGGCGAAACGCTCGTGCTCGACGTGCGCAGCGGCTACCTTGCGGCGGGCGGCGACGAGAAAAAGCTGCGCATCGTGCCCGACCTTGCCGCAGCGCAGAAGGCGCTTGCCGAAGAACTTGCCGCGGGCGACTGCGTACTGTTTTTAAACGATTTGCCCGACTGCTATTAAAGGGGAAGGGGGCGTTTCCCGAAAGAAAGGGAGCAGCCCATTCCCCCTGTATCCCCCCTTCCCTCGGGAAGAGGGGACAACGTAGGGGCAGCGCTTCCCTCCGGGAAGAGGGGACAATGTAGCGGGAACACTTCCCCCCGAAAGGGGTAAAATAAAACAGTATTTTCCCGACGTCGGACTATTTTTTGCCCCCTTAATACTTGTTTAATGGGGGAAGCCCGAAGGGCAGGGGGGATCTGTTTCCCTTCTCGCTACGCCGCTTTGCCCGCTCACCAATGAAACACCTTCGGAAGAAAAATCCTTCGGAGGTGTTTTTGTTATGGAAAAGCCGCAAAAAAACGTCGCCGTATTTTTCGGGGGAAGGTCGAACGAGGCGGAGATCTCCGTCATCACGGGCATGTACGCCGTCAACCTGCTGCGCGGCACGCGCTACCGCGTGCTGCCCGTCTGGCTGCCGCCCGAGGGCGGCATGCTCCTGGGCACATGGAACAAGGTATCCGAGTTTGCGGGCGCCGTCAGGGGTACGCCCGTCGCGCTCATGCGCGGCGCCCTTGCGCGCGCGGGCAGGAAAAAGCCGTTCGTACGGGTGGACGTCGCGCTCAACTGCTGCCACGGCGGCATGGGGGAGGACGGCACGCTTGCGGCGCTGCTCGCCTGGGCGCACATTCCCTCCGCCTCGCCCGGCGTTCCCGAGAGCGCGCTGTTCATGGATAAGGCGTTCACCAAGATCGCCGCGCGCGGGCTGGATATCCCCGCCGCTCCCTTTTTTACGGTCGGCGAACGCGAATTTGCCGCCTCACCCGACAAGGTGTTTGCATGTGCCGCCGCCTTCGGCTATCCCGTCGTCGTCAAGCCCGCGCGGCTGGGCTCGAGCATCGGGCTCACCGTCGCGCACGGGCAGAAGGAATTGGAGGAGGCGCTCTCGCTCGCCTTCACGCTCGATGACAAGGCGCTCGTCGAACGCTATTTTGAAGGAAAGCGGGATATCAACTGCGCCGCCTGCCGCCTGGACGGGGAGGTGCGCGTCTCCGCCTGCGAAGAGGTCTTTTCGGCGGGCGAACTTCTGACGTATGCGGAAAAATACGAGGCGGGGAAGGGCGCGCAGTTTCCCGCCCGCCTGCCCGCGCCGCTTGCCGCGCAGATCGCGGCGTACACCCGCCGCCTGTACGAGGCGTTCGGCATGCGCGGCGTGGTGCGCGCCGACTTCCTCGTCGTCGGACAGGAGGCGTACTTCAACGAGCTCAACATTGTGCCCGGCTCGCTCGCCGGCTATCTGTTCGGCGAAACGCTTTCAAAGATCCGTGCCTTTTTCGCGGCGCTGCTCGACGAAGCGCTGCGCGAAGCGCCCGCCCGCAAGCAGGTCCTGAAAACGGGGATCTTATCGGAAGGCATTTTTTCGGGCGCAAAAGGTTGCAAACGGCGGGGAAATTTCGTATAATAGAAAAAAACTTGCCGAGGTAGTTATGGCGAAAATTCAGATGACGACGCCCATCGTGGAGATGGACGGCGACGAGATGACCCGCGTTCTGTGGAAGATGATCAAAGAGATCCTCATCCTTCCCTATGTCGACTTAAAGACGGAATACTTCGATTTGGGGCTGCCCAACCGCGACGCGACGGGGGACACCGTGACGGTGGAGAGTGCGCTCGCCACCAAGAAACTGGGAGTTGCCGTCAAGTGCGCGACCATTACCCCCAACGTACAGCGCATGTCCGAATATAACCTGCATGAAATGTGGAAGAGCCCCAACGGCACCATCCGCCGCATCCTGGACGGCACGGTGTTCCGCGCGCCCATCCTGGCGGAGGGCATCCGCCCCTATGTGCCCGGGTGGAAAAAGCCCATCGTGCTCGCCCGTCACGCCTACGGCGACGTGTACTCTGCCGTGGACGACATTGCCGCGGAGGGGAACAAGGTGTACCTTGTCACCGAGGACAAGGAGGGGCGCGAGGTCTCGCGCAAGCTCGTGCACGACTTCAAC
>CAJFNH010000073.1 GCA_904394195.1 Candidatus Gallimonas caecicola | reverse complement strand
CACACTTTCTTCCTCATTCCCGGCTACGGGGCGCAGGGGGGCAACGCGCAGATGCTCAAGAACTGCTTTGACAAACGGGGGTTGGGCGGCATCGTCAACAATTCGCGCGGCGTCCTGTGCGCGTACAAAAAGCGGGGCGGTACATATGACAAGGCGGCGCGCGCCGCGTGTGTGGACATGCAGGCGGACCTTGCGTCCGTCTTGGGGGAGATATGCGCGAAATAACGGCAACGGTACTGGAAAATAAGCGCATTGCCGACGAGATCTACTCGCTCACCTTCGCGGCAGAGGAGGAGATCGCGGTGCGCCCCGGGCAATTCGTCATGGTGGGGGTGGGGGGCTTCCCCCTGCGCCGCCCCATCGCCGTGTGCAAGGCGGAAGGGGAGCGCATCACGGTGTGCTACCGCCTGAAGGGGGGCGGCACGCGCGCGCTTGCCAGGGAGTACAAGACGGGGGAAAAGCTCTCCGTTCTTCTGCCCCTGGGCAACGGGTTCTATGTGAAGGAATCGGAAAAAAAGGTCGCCGTCGTGGGCGGCGGCGTGGGCATCTTCCCGCTCATTTCCGCCATCCGCGCATACAGCAAGAGCAAGCAGGTATATGCGTATATGGGGTTCCGGAGCCGCGCCTCCGTCTGCATGGAATTTGACATGACGCGCGGGGAAAAGCTCGTCATCGCCACCGACGACGGCAGCGTGGGCTTTCACGGCACCAGCGTGCAGGCGTTCATGCAGGATGTGGACGAGATAAAGCCCGACGTGGTGCTCGCCTGCGGCCCCACGCCCATGCTGCGCGCATTGAAATCCGCCATGCACGGCAGGAATATCCCCGTCTATGTCTCGCTGGAGGAGCGCATGGGGTGCGGCATCGGCGCCTGCCTCGTGTGCGTGTGCGAAAAGACGGACGGCGCCCACGCGCGCGTGTGCAAGGACGGCCCCGTGTTTGAGATAAATGACGTGGTTTTATAGAACGGATCGGAGAATATGGAACAGGAAGTCATTGCGACGCGGCCGAAGTGGGTCCTTCCGGTGCATATGTTTGCGATCGTGACGATGGCGGGATTTCTTTCCTGTATCGCCTGGCTGAGTTTTCGCCCCGGCGGCTGGCTGTCGGAAAGCGAGACGTTCTGGGTGATCGTCGCCGTTCTGTTTGCCTTGGGCGCGGTGTTGCTCGTAATTTCGGTGTGGGAGATCGTGCGCTATTGCAGGGTGCCGCGGGTCATTGCCGTGCGCGATGGCAGCGAAATCGAGTTTCTCGGGGAACGGTTTTCTCTCTCTGAAATTGCAGAAGTCAGCTGTCGCAGACCCTAGGGGCGGCACGGCGCAATGCTGACGTGGTGGGGAACGCTCATCATCCTTTTAACAGATGGCAGAACGCTCTCGTGCAACTATGTCGCGCAAATCGGTTTTGTGCAATATCGCCTCCTTGCACTCAAAAACGAATATGCCGCCAAAGAGGCGGAATGACCGCAGCCGTGCCCGCGGGGTATTCCCAAACCTCACGGCAAATGCAATAGACTATTTTTTGCGAAGAGGAGGAACGAGCGTTTTCAGCGTGCCGTTCGACTTTGCCGAACAGCCGCATATTGTGCTCCGTTCCGACGATGTCAGTTCGAAAAGAATTTCGTGAACAAAGCTATCATGATTCCCGCAAGCAGGGTTGCCCTGTGCAGCGGGTCCCTAATTGCCGATACTTCGGCTTATGGAGAAAAGGTGAATTGGCGCGAGCTAAAATCGTAAGCCTTGAAAATCGCGCCAAGAGGGAAAACGAGCCGCAGTCAGCCGCAGGCCTGTCGCGGCGGTGTTTTCTCTCAAATCACGGAATTTTGTCACGCCTTTGCGTGAGAAAATTCGTGAAAAAGGAGGAGTTTTTATGGCCGATCTTTCAGTCAATCTCTGCGGGGTAACGCTGAAAAACCCCGTCATCCCCGCGTCGGGCACGTTCGGCTTCGGGCGGGAATTCGATGAAATTTACGATATTTCCTGCCTGGGCGGCGTGGCGACCAAGGGCATCGCGCTCACGCCCTGGGGGGGCAACCCCGTTCCACGCATCGCCGAGAGCCGCGGGGTCATTCTCAATGCCGTCGGCCTGCAAAATCCCGGCGTGGAGAAGTTCATTGCCGAGGACCTTGCCTGGCTCAAGGGCAAGACGCGCGTCATCGCCAACGTGGTGGGGCGCACCATTGAAGATTACGAGGGCGTGTGCGAGCGCCTGAACGGGCTGGTCGACTTTCTGGAGCTGAACATTTCCTGCCCCAACGTCAGGTGCGGGGGCATGGCGTTCGGCATCCGTCCCGAGAATATCGGGGAAGTCACCGCCCGCGCCAAGGCGAAGTGCCCGTCAACGCCGCTCATCGTCAAGCTTTCGCCCAACGTCGAAAGCATCCCGCGCAACGCGCAGGCGGCGGAGCGCGGCGGGGCGGACGCGCTCTCCCTCGTCAACACCTTCACGGGGCTCGCCATCGACATCGAGCGCCGCCGTCCCATCCTCGCCAACAACACGGGCGGGGTGTCGGGCGCGGGCATCAAGCCCATCGCCGTGCGCATGGTGTATGAGGCGGCGCACGCCGTCTCCATCCCCGTCATCGGCATGGGGGGCATTACCTGCGCCGAGGACGCCGTGGAATTTTTGATGGCGGGCGCCGTTGCCGTGCAGGTAGGCACGCAGAACTTCACCGATACGCGCGCCTGCCCCAAGATCATCGCAGGGCTCAACGAGTGGTGCGACGTCCACGGCGTGAAGGCGGTGTCCGAACTCACCGATACTCTCAAACTCAATTGACAAGGAGAATACAATGCTTACTTACAAACAGCGTTTCATTCGGTTCATGGTGGAAAACGAGGTGCTTCTCTTCGGCGATTTTACGCTAAAGAGCGGCAGAAAGGCGCCCTACTTCATCAATGCGGGCAAATACCGCACGGGCACGCAGATCGCGGCGCTCGGCGAATACTACGCGGAGTGCTTCCTCGAGCACAAGGTGCAGGCAAAGACGCTTATCGGCCCTGCCTACAAGGGTATCCCGCTCGCCGTTGCCACCGCCATCGCGCTCGCCAAAAACCATGGTGTGGACGTGGGATTTTGTTTTGACCGAAAGGAGGTCAAGGACCACGGTGAGGGCGGCATGTTCGTGGGCGCGCAGCTCGCCGCGGGCGATAAGGTGTGCATCATCGAGGACGTCATGACCTCGGGCAAGGCGCTGCGCGAGATCCTGCCCAAGATCGGGCAGGAGGCGCAGGTGCAGGTCTCGGCCATGATCATCTCGGTCGACCGCCAGGAAAGGGGGACGGGGGAGAAGTCCGCCGTTGCCGAGGCGCTGGACGAATTCGGCGTGAAGGTATATTCCATCGTGACCATGCAGGACATCATCGACGCCATCGAACAGGGCGTCATCGCAGGCAGGGAACACCTTGCGGCGATGAAGGCTTACCGCGCGCAGTACGGGGCGTAACGAAGCGATCTGTGCGCTGCCCGCAGCAAAAGCTGCGGGCAGCGCATTTTTTTGTCCAATTTTTCATAGCATACCACTATGGAACAGTACGGGATGCACAAGCAGGAAGTATTCAGGCTCGTCGGCGCAGGCGAAGGCGGACTCACGCAGGCGGAAGCGGAGCGGCGGTTGGCAAAAAAGGGCAGGAACGTGCTGCAGGAGGGAAAAAAGCGCAGCGCCGCAGCCCTCTTTTTTGCGCAGTTTGCCGACCTCATGACCATCATCCTCATGCTCGCCGCAGCGCTCTCGGCGGTGCTTGCCTTCGTCACGGGGGACCGGGCGGAACTCGCCGATACGGGCATCCTTCTCTTTGTCATCCTGCTCAACGCCGTCGTCGGCTTTTTGCAGCAGTACCGCGCCGACGCCGCCATCGAAAAATTAAAAAAACTCTCCGCCTGCGAAGCAAAGGCGGTGCGCGGCGGGAAGGTGGTGCGCCTGGACGCAGAGACGCTCGTCGTGGGGGACGTGGTCGAGCTGGAGGAGGGCGACCGCATCCCCGCCGACTGCCGTATTCTGGACAGCGAAAATTTCCGCTGCGACGAATCTTCGCTGACGGGCGAAAGCCGTCCCGCCAAAAAATACGATTGCGTGGTCACGCGCTCCGCGCTCGCCGCGCGCGCGAACACGGCGCACATGGGCACCTTCTGCGTGGGCGGCAGGGCGCGCTGCATCGTCACGGCGTGCGGCATGGATACCGAGATGGGAAAGATCGCGCGCCTTCTGCACAAGAGCAAACCTGCGCCCGCTCCCCTGGACAGGACGCTCGCCAAGCTGGGCAGGGTGCTCACCGTCACCGTGCTGTTCGTCGCCCTCGTGCTGTTCGTCGGCTCGCTTGCGGCGGGCAGGGCGAGCTTTCTGGAGAGCGTGATGAACGCCGTCGCCGTGGCGGTCGCCGCCATTCCGGAGGGGATGGGCGCGGTCGTCACCGTCATTCTGGCGCTGGGGGTGCAGCGCATGGCGTCCTCGCGTGCCGTCATGCGCCGTCTGGGGGCGGTGGAGAGCTTGGGCGGGTGCACCGTGATCTGTTCGGACAAGACGGGCACGCTCACACAGAACAAAATGACGGTGGAGGCGATCTGCACGCAATTTGAGCCATCCATGTCCGGGGAAGAACGTTATACGGGTACCATGCCCGAGGCGGAACTGGTGCGCTGTATGCGGATATGCCACACCGTCAAGGGGTGCGCGGGCGCCTATGTGGGCGATCCAACGGAGGTGGCGCTGGTCGAATACGCCGACCGCGTGGGCTTGAATGAGGAATTTCAGAGATCGGGCGGCACGCCCTTTTCCTCCGAGCGCAAGATGATGAGCGTGTACGCGCGCACGCAGGCGGGCACCGTGCTGTATGTCAAGGGGGGAGCGGACGTGCTCCTTTCAAAGTGCACCCGTCTGCTCACGGAAGCGGGCGAACGGGCGCTCACGCGGGAGGATCGGCTACACATCCGCGCCCGCGCGGCGGCCTTTTCAGGGCGCGCCATGCGCGTGCTCGGCTTTGCCCGCGGCGGGAGCGAGCGGGAGGAGGACCTCTGCTTTCTGGGGCTCGCCGCCATGCTCGATCCGCCCAAGAAGGGGGTGCGCGAGGCGGTCGACGCCTGCCGCCGCGCGGGGGTGAAGACGGTGATGATCACGGGGGACTCCCCCGAAACGGCGCTTGCCATCGCCGCGCGCCTGGGGATCGCGGACAGTCCCGCGCAGGTCGTGACGGGCGAGGAACTGGACGCGATGGCGGAGGAGGAACTTGCCCGCCGCGCGGGCGGGTATGCCGTCTACGCGCGCGTCTCGCCCGGGCACAAACAGCGCATCGTGCACGCACTGCAGCGGGCGGGAGAGGTGGTCGCCATGACGGGGGACGGCGTGAACGACGCGCCCGCCCTCAAGTCCGCCGATGTGGGCGTTGCCATGGGGTCGGGTACGGACGTGACGAAAAACGCCGCCGACGTCGTGCTGACGGACGACGACTTCACCACGATGGTGCGCGCGGTGGAGGAGGGCAGGAATGTCTTTTTCAACATCAAGAAGACCATCTCCTTCTTTCTGTCCACCAATTTTGCGGAAGTGCTCTCGGTGTTCGTCGTATCTCTCTTCTTGTGGCGCTACGATTTTCTCACTTCCACCCAGCTCCTGTGGGTCAATCTCATCACCGATTCGCTGCCCGTGCTGGCGCTCGGCGTGGAAAAGACGAGCGGCGCCATGGAGCGTCCGCCCGTCTCGGATAAGGAAATATTTTCGCCGCGCGCCATCCTCTCCATGCTCTTTTTCGGCGTCATGCTCTCCGCCGTCGTCATCGCGCTCTTTGTCACCTTCCTGCATCTGTACGGAAACGGCGTTGCCACCACGGCTGCGTTTCTCACCATTTCGCTGTCCGAACTTCTGCATGTGTTCAACGTGCGGGCAGAGGACGGCCGCGGGAAATTGCGCGATCACTTCACAAACCGCACGCTGCTCGTCACCGCGGCGGTCGGCGTGGCGCTCAACGTCATGCTCGTGCTCTCGCCCGCTCTTCGCACTATGTTCCGCCTGACGCCCCTTTCGGGCGTGCAGTGGCTGTGGGTGGCGGCATGTTCGCTGTTCGTGCTGCCGTTGGGCGCGGCGTACCGTCTTTTTCTGCGCCGGGTGCGGGGGATGCGCCTCAATAGGCGCAAAAGGTGTATCCCTGTGCGCGGAAGTGTTCGATGATCGCGGGCAGTGCCTGCGCCGTTGCCTTGTGCGGCGCGCTGTCGTGCAGAAGAAGCACCACGTTTGCCCGCGTGCCCGCCGTTCGTACGCTCTCCGCCACGAGCGTATCGGCGTCTGCGCCGCGGATCTCCTCGTCGCCGCAGACGGCGTTCCAGCTCACTACCCGGTATCCGCGCTCCTGCAGAAGGCGGGTCTGCCGCTCTCTGTCCGCCGAGCCGCCCCCCGGGAAGCGGTAGACGTGCGCCACCACGCCCGTCACGCGGCGGATGAGCTGCGCACATTCGTTCACATCGGCAAGCAGCGCCTCGTCCGAAGCGTAGATAGAGGCATAATCGTGGGTGGCGGAATGCACGCCTACCGTGTGCCCTTCGCGCACGATGCGGCGCAG